>JBBQXZ010000023.1:0-32434 GCA_038209145.1 Cytophagales bacterium
TGGATGTTCCAAAGGGGACCATGCATGATGAACTTATGTATAAACCATCCGGATACTTCCATGATCCCAAAACCCAATAGCGAATACAAGATTGCATGCATAACAATAGGTTTAACTTTTTGCTTCTAGATTTGTTTATTGTTTAAAGGATTAGGGACAGTATAGCAAAAAAGAGAATCAAATTCACAAGCAAAAAAGGCGATAAACTGTTTTGCTTCTTGAAAGCAAAATATCTGTGGGAAACTTGCAGTACAAAAGCAATGAGGAACCAGCCCAAATAATTTTCAAAAGGAATAGCTACCGAAGTCCATGTCCAGAAATCGAGCGCAATGGCTACAGGCTCCATGACAAAATCGATTCCAACCATCATCAGCGCTCCCAAAGCGGCTGCAATCCAGTGGTTCTGGATTTTCCCATAGAGCCACTCACCCGTAAGGTACACCAATAAGAACCAGTTTAGTCCAATGATTAGCGGCACTCCCCAAACTTTGGGCCCCAGTGCCGAACCGTAATAATAATCCCCAAAAATAAGCCCTGTTTGTACGCCGATGATTTCAGCGGTCATGCCTACAAGAAAAGCCAGTGCGGAAAATCCCAAAAAATGCAGATTCCATCCACGGTGGAAATACAGTAAAAGCGATGCGGACATCAGCAAATGAAATGGGGTAAGTTGTTGGAAAATGGGTTGGCTGATGGGCAAAGCAAGACCTACAATTCCAACCGCATGGAATATGCTCACCCACGCTTTGAAAAAAGACAGTTTATTTAAGCTCAACTTACCAAGCTGAATGGTTTGATCTTTCTGCATTCAATTTGTTATTTACATGCCAATACAAAACCACTGGCTTTTGTTTCGCATCGGAATGGTTTAGATTTGCATTTTAAATTTGGCGCAAAAGTAAGCATTAATTCACAAAAACATGATTGTATACAATGTAACTGTAAATATCCTTGCTGAGAAAGAGCCTGAATTTGTTCAATGGATGAAGCAAACCTACATTCCAAGCGTCATGGCAACAGGGTTTTTCTTTGAACACCGCTTTCTGAAGCTTCTTCAAGAACAGGAGGACGGGATCAATTTTGCGGCTCAGTTCCATACTGAGACGATGGATAAAATGCTTCATTTTGACAGGGTGTATGCCAAAGACATTGCTGATTTGCTCCATGTGACCTTTCAAAATGAATATATCTCATTTAGGTCCTTGCTGGAGACAATAGATTGAATTGAGGGGTTGATAGCGTAATTAAGCCAATTTAAGTTTTAGATCGCCGTTCCTTTTGACAATCTTCACGTCAAAAAAATCATTGACCAAACTTTTACACCTATTTTCCGCAAATCCAGCCCTGGAAGTGTCATCATAAAGAAGGGTCATTCGCAGCATTGTTTTTGTATAGGAGTCAATCAACCCGAGTTCCCTTGTCCAAAGCTGCAACTGCCTCAACCAGTCGTCGCCATATTTTTCAAGATGCGTACGTCCGTCAAATAAAATCTCCAGTTGATTGGATCCATACTTATAGCGGTATATCCCACAAAGTTGCTTATAAATGATGGAGATGCTTTCTTTTGGAAAGGAATGCCTTGTCATGATTTGCCGATAGGTGTCATCCTCCAAACCCAACGGGTTGTAGATACTGGTATAGGAAAGTTTTAATTCCCCTACCATCAGCTTTATTCCCCTTTCCTGCAAGGCACTCTGGGCTTGCCTTAATATGTAATTTTTGTCTAAGGGGAATAATTTTTGAATCATAGTTGGGATTATGTGAAACAAAAGTAATGGTTTGTATCCAAAATTTACCCAATTTGAGAACACAATCTTTACAAATTTGCGTTTTGGGTCAATGAAAATGATAACTTTGTAGACCCCTGCGTTGTTAAACGGTACCGGAAAACCCTATTTTCTTCTATTTTTCCTGAACATGAGAGATCTAAACAGATTCTTGGAACATACCCTGCTCAAGGCAACAACCACGCAGAAGGAGATTGAACAACTTATTCTCGATGCCGAAAAATATAACTTTTTTGGGGTTTGTGTACCACCATTTTGGGTGACGAAGGTGAAAAGGGAACTTTTGGATACGGAAACTCAAGTAATAACAGTAGTCGGGTTTCCTTTGGGAAATACAACCACCGAATCCAAAGTATTCGAAGCCCAGCAAGCCATTCGGGACGGTGCGGATGAGATTGACATGGTTTGGTCATTGACTGCCTTCAAATCCGGAATGAATTGGCCAAAAATTGAATTGGCAAAAATGGCATCCGTCTGTCACAATTCGGAAAGGATTTTAAAGGTTATTATTGAAACGTCATATTTAGATGATGCTGAAATCATTCAGGCCTGCCAACTCTGTACGGATGCAGGAGTTGATTATGTGAAAACATCTACTGGATTTGCACCCGAGGGAGCGCAAACAAGGCATGTAAAATTAATGCGGGAACATCTTCCCAGCCAGGTAGGGATCAAGGCGAGCGGAGGAATCCGGGACCTCAAAAAGGCCTTGGAAATGATTGAAGCTGGAGCCGACCGGATAGGGACAAGTTCCGGACCGGTTATCATGGAGGCATTTCTTCACACATAAGGTTTTGCAAGAGTTGTTTAAGGTCGAAGAAGTTACTTTTCATTTAAATTGGACATCACCCTCTCATGGATTTTTTCACTGTAAGCAGGTAAGTACAGGTAGGTTTATTTGAAAAAAATAAATAGTATTGTGACTATTGTGCCTTCGGATTTTTCTGTGGGCGAAACGATTAGACACTTAATTTTGTTTCTTTTAGCAATCTTAATACCCATTGAAAGATTAATATGATGAAAATTAACCTCAGCAGATTTTGTTTCGCATCTGCATGCATACTTCCTTTTTTATTGATTCTTACCTTTTCCGCTTTGCCAGCACTTGGAGCAACGGAGCAGTCAGGTAATGGGGAAGTATTTTGGTTGTGGAAGTTTCTTGGGCGACTACACCCGCTTGCGGTCCATTTTCCAGTTGGACTCCTGGTTTTTGCAGCTCTTCTGGAGTTGTTTACCATTGGTAAGTTCAATTCAAAACTCCGGCCTGGCATCAACCTGTTGATCTTGGCAGGAGTGGCAGGGGCTGTTTTTTCTGTGGCCTTTGGGCTCCTTTTGGCGAATCTGGAAGATTATGGCGGAGAAATACTTGCCATTCATCAATGGGCCGGTATATCAACTGCTATTTTAGGCCTCGGCCTACTTTTTTTACTTTATCAGGTAAATAACAGGAATAGATTGACCCAAATAGCACCCTTCCGAGCACTTTTATTTGTAACTGGTCTGGGCGTTTCTGTGGCGGGACACTTTGGTGCTTTACTAACTCATGGTGAAGAGTATTTGACTGAAGTTCTGCCATGGAATGAAGATGAGGCCTATGCCGCTGTCGACATGGATATTGATCTGGTCTCTTTTCAGACCGGAGAGCTCAGTGAGGAAAAGCAGGTTAAACTCGTAGGGCAGGTGAGAGCCATCTTTGCTCACAATTGTTATAAATGTCACAGTACTGCCAAGATCAAGGGTGAGCTGAGGCTTGATGAGAAAGAACACGTATTCAAAGGAGGGGAGTCCGGGGCTGTCATTTTACCCGGTGATGCCAAAAGAAGTGAGTTGGTACGCCGGATCAATTTACCCAAAGATCATAAAGACGCCATGCCTTCAAAGGGCAAAACACTCTCAAAAGATGAGATTGCCGTAATTACCCTGTGGATAGATAAAGGAGCTCCCTGGCCAGAAGGAGTCGAAAACCTAAGCGTCTACCGGGTAGCCGAAATGGCACCGAGAAGACCTACCCTTCCCCGACCAAAAGCAGGACTTGAAAATCCGGTGGATCTATTGGTGGATGATTATTATCAACAAAAAGGCCAATCGTGGAAAAATCCGGTCGATGATAAGACTTTTCTGAGAAGGATTTATTTAGATCTATTGGGGATATTGCCTTCCCCGCAGGAATACGAAGCATTTTCAATGGATTCTCAACCTGATAAGCACGAGGTATTGGTAGACAAACTTTTGGCCAGAAATGACGACTATGCCATCCACTGGATGACCTTTTGGAACGACGCCCTTAGAAACGATTATACCGGTACGGGATACATTACCAAAGGCAGGTTTGCCATCACCGACTGGTTGTATGCGTCTCTCAAAGAAAATAAGCCTTATGACCAGTTTGTAAAGCAGCTTCTCAATCCGGACGAAAAATCCAAAGGCTTCATTGAGGGCATCCGATGGAGAGGAGATGTCAATGCCAGCCAAGTCACAGAAATGCAGGCTGCCCAGAATGTGGGGCAGGTCATACTTGGATTAAATCTCAAATGCGCTTCCTGTCACGACAGCTTTATCAGTGATTGGAAGCTGGAAGAAGCCTATGCATTTGCCAATATATTTGCGGATACCACCCTTGAGGTTAGCCGGTGTGATATACCTATCGGAAAGAAAGCCGGCACCAAGTTGCTTTGGGAGGAATTGGGAGAAATCGACAGCACAGCCAACCGGCCTGAGAAGCTACGGCAACTGGCCGAATACCTCGTACAACCTTCCAACGGGAGGCTATATCGGACCATTGTAAACAGGGTATGGAAGCAACTGATGGGTCGTGGATTGGTAGAACCCGCCGATGAGATGGACAACGAGCCCTGGAGCCAGGACCTGTTGGATTGGTTGGCTTCGGATTTTGCGGACAATGGGTACGATCTCAAAGCACTTATCCGGACTATTGCAAGCTCCAAAGCCTATCAGCAGCCATCCATTGGGTTTGATGACCCCCTGGAATTATCTGACGATAATTTTGTATTTGAAGGAATGGTGAGAAGAAGGCTGACGGCAGAGCAGTTCTCCGATGCGGTGAGTAAAATTATCTATCCGCTATTTGAAGAAAAGCAAATCAAATACAACCCTTTCCAGTTGGTGGCAGCAGAACAGCGGCAATTGGACTATCCCCGGGCATCCTTGGTGGCCAACAATGAGTTTCTAAAAGCACTAGGCCGACCCAACCGGGAAATCGTATCCACCAACCGGGATTCTCAGGCGAGCCTGTTGCAAGCCCTGGAACTTACCAATGGGGAGATGCTAAACGGGGCACTTAGAGAAGGTGCCAGTCGCTGGAAGGAGAAATATCCCGATGGGGATATCCTGATCCATGAGATTTACCGGCAACTTTACGGTCGGGATCCCAAGCAAAATGAGTTTAATATCGCCAGCGAAGTGCTGGGAGATTCACCTACGGTGGAGCAAATATCGGACTTCTTTTGGGCCCTGTTGCTTTTACCCGAGTTTCAATTGATTTATTAGAGAAAATTAATCGCATACATACCATGAAAACGGATTGGAAGAGAAGAGAATTTCTTAAAAAAACCAGCGCGGCGGCGATAGCCACCATGGGATTGGGGGCACCTTTCACAGGGTTGCTTTCCTCTTGTACAGGCAGTCAGGGAATGCCCTCTACGGCAGATAGCGTTATTCTGTTGTATATGGCAGGAGGGATGGCGCATACCGAGACCTTTGATCCTAAAAAATATACGCCATTTCGCAAAGGGATGGAGTCCAAGGAGGTGTTAAGTACCTTTCCTTCTGTTCCAACCGCCTTGGACGGAATAGATTTTTCGGAAGGATTGGAAAAAATTGGTCAGATTATGGACCGGGGAACTTTGATCCGTTCCTATGTGGCCGCCGACCTTGGCCATATCCTTCATACCCGTCACCAATATCACTGGCATACTTGCTATGAGCCGCCCCAGTCCGTCTTGGTGCCTCACATGGGTTCTTGGGTGGCAAAAGAACTCGGCCCTCTGAATCCCGTCATCCCTCCGTTTATCAACATCAACCAACGCTTCACCGTGGGAGAAGGGGAAGAACTTAAAGCCTTCCACAGTGCGGGTTTTCTGGGCAGTAAGTATGGACCCTTTTTGATCCCCGATCCTACCGGCGGTCTTGAAAGCGTACGGCCACCTATAGGGATGAATACCAAACGCTTTGAATCCCGAAACCAACTGTATGAAAGGCTGGTTATGGAAAGTGCATTGGGAGAATTTGGAAGCGATTACCAAAAAGAATCGCTGAAACAGTCCATGGAGCAAGCCTATATATTATTGAATTCTCCCGAGGCAAAGGCCTTTGACTTAACGGAAGAACCCAAGGAAAAATACGATATTTATAACACAGGCCGATTTGGTTTGGGATGCCTGATGGCCAGACGCCTGATAGATCAGGGTGCCAGGTTTATAAGTGTAACAACAGAATACGAGCCTTTCTTTGGCTGGGATACCCACGAAAACGGACACACGCGATTGGCCGATATGAAAAAGATGATCGATTCCCCCATTGCGCAATTGATCAAAGATCTCGACGAAAGTGGCAGGTTGGAAAGAACCCTGGTCATTGTGGCGAGCGAATTTAGCCGGGATATGATGACCGAAGGACGTCCGGATTTGAAGGTGAAGGATCAAGTGGAAGTTCCGGATTTTATCGAGGACATAAAAAATTACGGGATGCACCGTCATTTTACAGACGGATGTTCCATGCTGATGTTTGGTGGAGGCATTAAGCGGGGCCATGTTTTCGGCAAGACAGCCGATGAGCGGCCTTGTAAAACCGTTGAAAACCCAATCAAAATTGACAGTGTACATCAGACCATGTACCATGCCTTGGGCATAGACCCTGAAAAGCACTACGATATTGAAAAAAGGCCTTTTTATACCACTCCAGATGGCTTAGGTAAGCCTGTTATGGATATCCTAGTGTAGATTTCATCGGTAGAACCCAAGAAAATGGATTTTGTTGTATCAATAAATTCCTGCAAAGCTTGTGTTTTTTGAGATTTAAAGAATATAATTGTGAAGAGGTTTGATAATTATTTCTGTGTATTTAAATTGAATAGATCGTCCTTGCAGGATAACATTACCCGTTAAATAACCCCAGCATATAAGTTTATGAAAAACGAAAATAAAACCAGAAGAGCGTTTATAAAAAAAACCGGAGTAGCAATACTTGCGGGTGCCGTAGCGCCTACAATCATTATCAATAAATCCCATGCTATGAAAAAAGAAACGATTTTAGGCCATGGCTCCCACCAATACCGCGTCATCGAAGGCTGGGGTGTGTTGGATGCGGACAAAAACCCCGTCAATGACTGCCATGAAATGGTAGAAGATGCGAAAGGAAGGCTATTCATGCTTACCAATGAAACGAAAAACAACATCTTGGTTTACGATAAATCAGGCAAATTGCTGGAGACTTGGGGTACCTCCTATCCAGGAGCGCACGGATTAACATTGAGTAATGAGGGTGGAGAGGAATTTTTGTTCATCACCGATACAGCAAGACATCAGGTTATCAAGACTGATCTGAAGGGGAAAGAAGTAATGAAACTGGATTACCCTCGCGAAACGGGTAAATATGATTTTCCAAATCAGTTTGTTCCCACAGAAACTGCCATCAATCCAGCGAATGGAGATATCTATGTGGTGGATGGTTATGGCAAAAACCATGTGATGCAATATAACGCCAAGGGAGAACTTATCCGGCATTTTGGAGGGTCTGGTTCTACCGATGACACCTTTAATTGCTGCCATGGAATTGTGGTCGATACCCGGGTAAAAAACAACGAAACCTTATTGATTACAGACCGGGCCAACATGCAGTATAAGCGATTTACCTTGGATGGAAAATACTTAAAAACTATTCCCATGCCAGGATCATTCGTATGCCGTCCTGTGTTGAAAGGAGATACTATCTATGCGGCTGTATACCGAAGTACCACGCAGGAGTATCCAAATTCCGGATACATTACCATATTGGATGCCAATGACAAGGTAATCTCTACCCCCGGGGGAACAGCACCGGAGTATGTGGGTGGAAAATTGCAGGAACAGCGA
Source organism: Cytophagales bacterium (assembly GCA_038209145.1). Taxonomy (GTDB): domain Bacteria; phylum Bacteroidota; class Bacteroidia; order Cytophagales; family Cyclobacteriaceae; genus Lunatibacter. The sequence goes on from JBBQXZ010000023.1 coordinate 7,877, forward strand.
AAAGACCGGTCTTTCATGGGCTTTATGCATCCCCATGATGTCTGTGTGGATGGCGATGGAAGCATCTATGTACCACAATGGGCATCCAAAAAAACCTACCCGGTGAAGTTGGAGCGGGTTTAGTTTAGCATAAAATTCATAGATTTTATCCCCCTATTCTTCTGAGAGTTGGGGGATTTTTTATTTTAATGGGTAAAGGAATGAAATGCGGCTATAAGCTCCGATTAATTCAAACCGCCTCCAATAGTCTTAAATGAAAGGGTTTTCATCATGTAAAACAGCAACCCTTAAAAATGATCAGTTGAACTAAGATGTATAAAATGGCAAGCTGAATTGATCTAAGGAAGTCCATTAAAATCCGGTTTAGGCGGAGATTGTTTGAAAGCCCGAAGAGTATTAATAACCTGAGTTCGAATGTTTTCTACACCTTAGTTTGCAACCAAAACACCCTATCAACAAGTTTTCTAAATTCCACCCAATAACCAATCTTTCGTAAAACAACCTTCCCCAAAAACTCCAGCGGAGTGGCCGATTTGATAGCCCTGGGTTTCAACCCAGGGTAAAAATAGCGCAAACCTCCCCGTTTTGGCCGCATGCCACCCAATACGGCCAACTCATTCCCGCCAAAACCCCAAAACGGTTGATCTAACATCCTAGATTTGAAACCAGAATCGATATTGGAAATAATTTAACTAGATGATTGTATGGCTAGTTTGACGAATAATCGAACTCAGGTTAATAGGTCAGCGCCAGAAATTACTTAGTAATTAAGAGTCTCATTAAAGCGTATTGGCGATGCCCTTTCTAAGTAAATTGAAAGTAAAGTTTGCATATGGCGTCAAGAAACAAACCCGCTATTATATTATTGAGTGCCTTTCCTTAGAAACATAACGGATTGGGTTGTCAGTTTTAAGGGTGGCCAAACTACAGCTATGGGGAAGTGCTTTTTGCTTAACCGAAAAGCCTCGGGTCTCTGTAGGATTAATTGCTATTATTATCTAGCTTATAGGACGATCACGCCACCTGAAGCTTCACCACTTCAAGTTCAGATCCTTTGTCATAAGCTTCTTTCCCTTTATCAAGTACAAGCGTAATTGAAAGGATATACCGTTTTCTATGGATGGGCAATAAACTTTTATTTGGACAAGAATATAAAGCCATATCCAGAAGCTGACCCATATTCCTTATCTTTTATCGTTCGATAGACCACCGCAAAGATCCCGCAAATGGTTTTCCGTTGCGCCCGTTGCAGGAAATTTTCCGATAATTTCCCCAAGTTCAATATTGGTCTATCGAAAGGCAAAATGACCTCAATACCTTTAGGTTCCAGAAAAGATGATTTTTAATAAATCAGCACCTGAAAGCCCCGCTCATTAGCAACTGTTCATTTCGGGAAATACCGATTTCATTGGCCTCCTCTTGCCAAGTGGCTACTGATATCCTGACTTCCTCTATGATTTCATTCATTTCATATTCCGTCAGGCGAAAGTACATACTGACACTTTTTGCGAGGGAAATATCCAATGAATTGTTATCCAAATCTATATTTAATGCCAACCCATTTTTGTCAACCGACGGGTTGATGTCGTAAGCAGGTGACAGACACCAGCCGTGTTCGTTCAACAAAAATCCATGATTACGCAAATGATCGTCCGTATTGGAAATGAAAATGTTGAAAATCATCCTTCTCCATAATTGGTGAAGGTTTTCGGTTATATGCACACCGGAGAACTGTAAAAATTCCACCATGTCAAGGTACGAAGGTGTGTCATCCCGTATCAACGCTTCATTTTTCCCTGTCATGGTCATAGCAGAAGCAAAATGAATACGTCCGGCCTTGTCCCTATCGAAACGTTTGGTAAAAAAAGTGTGATGTTTTCCCGCCACTTTTTCAAGTCGACATTCAGCCATATCAATGCCGGCCTTGATTGCTAACCGATGAGCCAAGAATTCCCATGCGCCTTTGTCAATGATATCATTGCTTGATGGAAATTTCGCAATCCAGAGATTTCCCTCCTCATCAATGATATTTGCTTTCGGCCTTGCTCCTCCCAAAGACGATCCTGGAGCCATCAACATAACCAACCACTTTCTTACCTCATCCGTATCCACATTTGATTCCAATACTGCGGCTCCGTATTGCAATTCTCTTATGCTTGCCCAAGGCGGTATTGGCGAGGCTGAATCTATATCCAAAAAATCTCCTTCTGGGTCTTTTTTGAAACGCAATGCACCCATTCGGCTCAGGTCGTGAACGCCTAGTAAATAATCAATATCAGTCAAAATTTGCGGAGGATTTCCTGCTTCCTTTGCATTAATTGCAGCCCGGCGTTTTATCAGCGTACGTCCCCAATTATCCGGCATAGAGTCAAGGAAAACGCCAAAATTCTCCTTGCCATACGGATACTGCCGACCTCCATACCAAGCAATGTCCGGATCCAATAAAAATTGCTCATGCGACATGATCCAATGATCATCATAAGTAAAACTGAAGGCTTTCCTCCCTTTCGCTTGCTGGGAAGATAAGACACCCATACACTTATGCTCGGCCATCCCCAGCCAATGTGCATATACCCAAATAGCTGTTTTTTCTACCATCAGTTACATTTTGCCCATCAATTTTAAATCCTGTAACTTTCTGCCCAATTCATCATCTCCGGCGAGCTTTAAGAAATCATCCTGTAACCCCAATACCCGTAGCACATTAAAATAGGCCCCTAGAGAGACGCTAGGTTTACCTTTCTCTATATGGTACAACGTAGTACGGTCGATGCTGGCCCTTTCGGAAACTTGAACCGCAGTAAGGTTTCGCCGCATTCGGGCCAATTTGATATTTTCACCCATCTGTTCCAATGCCTTTTGGAATTTGGGAAGTAGGATCTGTTTCTTGGATTTCAAGATATTTGTTTTTTATTATCCACAAAAGTATCATTTATGTTGAAAATAACCAACGTTTTAAATATAATCTCCCGATCATGAGATGCACTATTGTTACTCCAGATCCTACTGATGAATAAAATATCCAACCAATTGCTGCCCCCGACCCAATAATCACATCTACTCAAGCTTTTCAACCTTCAACCCCACACGAAAAAGCCTGAAGTATTCCTGCTTCACTTCTTCGTCCGGCATTTCCAGCATCCACAGTTGGCCGTCTCGTACCAGCATGCTTTTGGGATCAAGTCCTTTTGGGACAAAATCATTGATTAAACTCCCTAAAGAATCCAGAATTGCGATACGTAAAGAATACTTTTCTCGCATCCTTTCCCGAAAATCCCTTGCTTCCTCAGTTCCATCGAATTTGGCAAGAATGATGGTTTCAAAATAAGGACCACTATCCAAAAATATAACTGTTTTGGAATCAGGATGGACATCATGAACTATAGGGTTGCCAAGAAAATCAATTTGAATGCTGTACAGCTTGACAAATAAGACCTTCAGAGGATCGAAAGGAGATTCAGTCTCTCTCGAATCTTGACTATTTGGATTGCAAGATAAAAAACAATACAACCCTAAAATTATGACTGTTACTTTAGGCATAAAAACCCAAATGTTATTTTTTGAAAGCCTGTTGCATTCATTTGTCCCCAGTTAGGGAATCCCAGAGGATATTTGTATTACGGTATTTCCGTTTAATTCGACAATTGGCGTATAGGTTGAGTCTATCCATCTTGTTGGGATGTTTGATATCCGTTTAAAATTCAAATTCATCGCGCTATATAGTGAAACAGCAATCTACTACTAACCTTTTAACCCTCTAGGGGGTTGTTAGACGATATAGCACGATCAGTGGATTTTTCTCCTCTATACTTTCCTCATCCCTTAGGATGGAATAAAATACGTCCCCATTTAATGGCTTTGGAATGATTTCTTGTGTCAACTCCCGATTAAATAGTTGCCTTAAATGAATCAGGGGACGGTTGTTCTCCAAATCAATTACCACATGATAGGAACGATTTTCATATACAACACGTAAAAACGCATAGCTATCGGACATAACTACATGGTTTATTCCCAACTGATGTGTATTGTCAAATCCAGTGAAATGAAGCAGGTATTCAGGAACCAGGTGATCATCAACTTTTCTAAAGATCGTATCGGTGTCACTATGCGATGATATATCTCCCCGAATAATTGGCAAATAAAACAAGTTCGCGTTTTTTACCCGACTTAATATCCTGGGGATTGAATGGATAATTGTGTAATTTGAATGATAGCCGTAAAGCGGCCTTTCCCAGTTTTTGGCGGCAAGTGTTTTTGGTTCAATTGAGCTTACCAACACCTGACGGGGTTTTTCTTTGGTACCATTAAGCGTCTCCTGAACTACCAATATGGTGTCATTGTCCTTGTAAAAGGAGATCGGATGCCCTGGAAGTCTTTGGCTTGAGGAGTTAAAGTTTCCTTCAAAGCCATAGGAAATCACTATCCTTTTTTGCCAATCTGCCACAAGGACAATATTTTCCTTTTCATCCAGGTGAATCGCATAGGGCATAGTATATTCCTCAGGGCCTTCTCCCATCTCCCCGTTTGTCCGGAGAAAACTACCGCTGTTGTCAAATTTTAAAAGTCCATGTTTATTGTCCAACAGGAGAAAAAAGTGCTGTGAGAAGGCTATATCCTGGACTGCGGTAAGAGGAGGATTTCCCGGAGCCTCAAGGTTTATGGTGTCTAGAATTTCAGTCTGTAATTCCGGCGAATCGCCAAACAAAAAATCCTTATGGATTTCTATAGTATTGGTAGACACTCGGATATCCGCATTGCCTTTATCTCCACAATTTTGCAATAGGAAAACTGAAATAACCAGCAAAGTCAGTGTGGTATGCTTCATGATTAATTTTGGAATGCCTGTCCTATAAATTTCTGGGAAAATATGTCACCGCTACATTTGCGTGGTCTTTGGAAAGGTGGAGTTGTCTGTTATTCTCCATTGTGGATGTGTTTTTTCGTTAAAATAAAATTCTGAAATAAAAATCTAAGACAAGCCCAAATTGATCGAATTTGGGCTTGTTCAATTATCCATTTGTTGACTTTTTAGCCCTCAGTCATTGCTTTACAAGTTCAATAAGCCTAAATAAAGTAGGAAATTAGAAAACGGCCTGATCCATACCCTGTAGACTCATTGACAAGACCATGTGAAACATAAAGGTCTCAAACTATAGCATATCTCCCTACATGACCACATGCATCGGGATGTGAATACAAGTCTCCGTCTTTCCACCCATTGACAAGCTACTGTTCCAATTGTTGGCGTATAATTTGAAATTTAACTGTTCCCAAATAATCTCAACGCAATTTATAGTTTGCGGAAAACCAAACCTAGTTTTCCAATTCTAAAATTCAGTAATTTTTTTCTATTTTTTCATACCCAAGATTGGAGCGGGCTTGAAAAAGAAAGAGTATAAAATAGGACATCCCAGCAGAAAGTGGCAGGTCTCTGGAATTTTCACTAAAAAACACTCCCAAATTTGGAACTGGACAAAAGCATTCCGTCAATCGCATTATGGGCCTCCAAAAAAACGTATCCGGTCAAGTAGAATAGCATCCAATATACCAATAATTCATAGATTCCTATCCCCCGATTCTTCAAAGCGTCGGGGGGTTTTTTTATTCAAACTGGGGACAAGAATGTACATGGGTTTGAGAGGTGCCTTGATTTCACACCGTGTTGGCCTTCAGTTTCAAACAGCCTATTTTAGTTTGAAAAAAAGATTTTTTTCAAGAGCATATAATTTAAAAGCAGGATAGTGCAGGACAGTCTTCCAATAATTTATTCGTTCCTTTAAACATATTTGTTAGATCAACAAATTAACAAACTCAACTTAATTGACGTATGAAAAAAGTTTACGAAAAGCGTATACGGGGAAAACTGGTAAGTTTTTGCTGTATGTTTCTGCTATTGGTTTCCCCCCTGTTGGCCCAGCAAGGTGGACAGGTTACAGGTAAAATCGTTTCTGAGGAAGATTCAGAACCCATACCAGGTGTTTCCATACTGGTCAAAGGTACCAGTAGGGGTACAGTGACCAACATGGATGGTGATTTTAACATTCAGGCTGGTGCCGGCGATGTACTTACAGTCAGTTTCATTGGTTTTCAAACCAAAGAGGTGTCCGTGACCGCAGGTCAGACAGTCTATCAAATTCCCTTGGTTTCATCCATAGGGGATCTTGGCGAAGTCGTGGTGATGGGATACGGTTCGCAGCGCCGGGCAGATATCACCTCCGCAGTCTCCGTTATCAACATGGAGAATATAGGCGATGTGCCAACAACCAACGTCTCAAGGCTCCTTCAGGGGCAGGCTGCCGGTGTACAAGTTAGGCAGCGGTCTGGAAGACCGGGCGAAGAAATGGAAATAACCATTCGTGGTCTTGGTTCATTGGGAGCGGGAAGTCAGCCATTATTTGTTGTGGATGGATTTCCGATAGGCACTTCCCTAGGTCAGAACCTCAACCCCGCCGATATCGAAAGCATCACGGTTTTGAAAGATGCCGCATCCACGGCTATATATGGGGCTAGGGGGTCAAACGGGGTAATATTGATTACCACCAAGACTGCCAAAGAAGGTCAGGTAGGTTTCGATTTTGTGGTGAATCAAGGGTTTGCCAATATCCCCGATTCTAGAAGGACTAAAATGATGAACGGGGAGGAATTTGCCCGGTTCAAAAAGGAAAGTTTCGAAGACAGAATACGTTATTTTCAAAATAGAGAGCCTACACTGGAAGAAGTTCCGCTGGAATTCCGATTTCCCGAGCAGACGCAGCACAATACCGACTGGTTTCAGGAAATCATGAATCAAAATGCCAGATTCTCAAACTACAATGCCACGTTGACTGCGGGAAAAGGAGATATTCGTTCCGTACTGTCCGTGGGCTATATCAATCAGGAAGGTGCTGTCACAAACACCAATTTTGACCGGTTTAACGTGCGAGCAAATTTGGATGGAAAAGTAACGGAATGGCTGAGAGTGGGCTGGAATATTGCAGCCTCCCATTCCAGGGAAAATTATGCCTCCACGGATGGAAGGGACGCCCTAATAGGTCGGGCATTATGGGCTGATCCCAGGTATCCCGTGTATAAGGAAGACGGATCCTACAATACCTACGTTGGAGGAACAAACGGCGTTTTCGGTACGGCTAACTTGGTTCAGGAGCTGAATGAGATGGAACGTACCCTGAATACAAACAACATCCTTTCCAATGGATACTTGGAGTTTAGCTTTTTGAAGGATTTCAAGTTCCGAACCGCCATAAACGCAACCTTAATAGGAACCGAACAGAAAGAATACCGACCTTCAACCCTTGCGGGAACAGGATTTAACCAGCCACCTCCGAGGGAGGCAAATTTAATTCAGCGGGCAGACAATACAATTAATATTGCCGCTGACCAGTTACTTTCCTACAGCAAAGTATTGGGAAATCACCGAATAGATGGTCTATTGGGCTACTCTGCCCAGGAAGAAACCTTCAAAAGGCTGCAAGGCAATGGAAATGACTTTCCAAACGATGTAACCCGCTATTTGAATTCAGCCATTCGTCAGACATCCGGCTCCGGAGAGAATTCCTGGAGTTTGTTGGCTTATTTTGCCAGGGCCAATTACTCCTTTATGGACAGATACCTGTTTTCTGCCTCTATGCGCAGAGAGGGAAGCTCGCGGTTTGGAGCCAATAACAAATGGGGTAATTTTCCGGCGTTCTCCGCAGGATGGAGGGTATCTGAGGAATCCTTTATGCCCCAGACCACTTGGATTACCGATTTGAAAGTTAGGGGAAGCTACGGGATTACCGGTAACAATGCCATTGGTAATTATTCCAGTTTATCCAACATGGCAATATCCAACTATGTATTGGGAGGAAATATAGCCAACGGGCAGCGGCTGTCAAATTTCGCCAACTCCAACTTGGGTTGGGAGGATTCAGAGCAGACGGATATCGGCTTGGATTTGGCCATGTTTGACAACCGCCTGATTTTTACTGCCGAATATTACAACCGGTTGACAAATAACATGCTCCTTTCCGTGGAGATGCCCATTGTGTCTGGATTTGGTTCTTCGCTGGATAACGTGGGCAAGGTCAGAAACCGCGGCGTAGAATTGGCCTTGGACTACCGTACCCGAATAAGTCAGGTGAATCTGAGAAGTAATCTGAATTTCACCTTAAATAGAAATGAGGTATTGGAAATCCGGGGCGACAACGATGAAATTTGGTCTGGTGGTTTTTACAGTGTGTACAATGTATCCCAAGTGGGACGGCCCATGGCCATGTTGCATGGATTTAGGATGATGGGTATTTTCAACACGGAGGAAGAGATTCTCGCATGGCCTACGCAAGATGGAGCCATTCCCGGTACGTATAAATATTTTGACGCAACTGGCGATGGAGTCATTTCCTACGACCAACAGGATATGATCGAAATAGGCAATCCGCATCCAGATTACATCATTAACCTGACTGTAGGAGGGGATTACAAGAAATTTGATTTTAATATCTTGTTTACAGGAGCATTCAACTATGACGTGATGCGGAATATAGAAGCGACCACCATGAATATGGACGGGGTGTTTAACATTCTTCACTCTGGAATAAACCGCTGGAGATCTGCCGAAAACCCAGGCGATGGCGTAGGGGCTACCACCAATACCTGGAAATGGCAACGGGAGTCTAACTCCAGGTACCTGTATGACGCATCCCACGTTTGGCTAAGAAACGTCAGCTTGGGATATGCCATTCCCAAAAATCCGGTCATACCCAATGCCAGGTTGTTCGTAAGTGCCGAAAACCTGTTCCTGATTACCTCTTATCCAGGATCCAATCCGGAAGTAAACCAGCGTGGCGGTATCAATATCGGTGTGGATGACGAACGTTATCCTGTGCCTCGTACCTTTACCGTAGGCGCATCCATCAAGTTTTAATTCCAATTCCAGCTATCATGAAAAATACAAAAATATATTCCATACTTGCGGGGATCATGTTTATGATGAGTTCTTGCAGTGATGAGTTCTTGAATAAAGCGGACCCAACGGTGCTTGTAGCCGATGGATTTTATTCCAATGAGAAAGAAGTCGAACAAGCTGTAGCCGGAGTTTATGGCATGTTAAGAAATCACTTCAACAGTGAATGGCAGTACAATGAGTTCATTTCGGACAATACTACCCTCCATTTCAATGTGGGGAATAGGGGTCAAGGACCGTCCTTAGAAGCCATTGAGTTTTGGCAATACAACGCGGCGACCGGAAATGTGGCTAACCTGTACAATACCATTTACACTATACTGGTCAACGTCAACACTACCTTGAAACGTCTTCCAGCCGCGAATGCCAGCGATGGGGTAAAGCAAAGGGCTGAGGGGGAAATGAAGATGATACGTGCCTACCTTTATTTCCAACTGGTACAGCATTTTGGCGATGTGATCATCGTGACTGAGCCCGCATCTACTCCTTCGGAGGCATTTGCACTGGAAAGGCAACCGGTCGAAACGGTTTACGCCCAGATCATTTCCGATTTGGATCAGGCAATTGCGGCCTTACCTGCTACCTATCCGGCCAATCAAACCGGTAGGGTCACTAAAGGAGCGGCATTGTCTCTCTTGGGCAAAGTTAGGTTGACGAGGAAAGAATATCCCCTGGCCATCAGTACCCTTAATCAAGTGGTCGGTTTAAATTATCAATTGTTGGACAATTATAAAGACATCTTTATTCCTGCCAATAAAAACCACCGGGAGTCCATCTGGGATATTCAATATCAGGGCGACAACCTGTTTGGCGTGCATAGTAGTTTTATTTACACCTTTGCACCCAGAGAATCGGGGGGCGCTGTTATAAATTTTCCCGGACAGGAAGGTGGAGGCTGGAATACCCCGTCATTGGATCTCATTCAAGCCTATGAGCAGGGTGATTTGAGGAAAAGCGTTTCTTTAAAAGAAGGATACTTTAACCTCCAGGGTGTTTTGGTTCCTGTGCCATTTATCAACAAATACAATCATCCGCATACCATCCGGAATGTGACCAATGACAACTGGCCCGTGATCAGATACGCCGATGTGCTACTCATGCTGGCAGAGGCCATCAATGAGGTAAGTGGACCCACAGGAGATGCGTTTGGCTACCTGAATGCAATCCGGGTAAGGGCAGGATTGAATCCGCTGACTGGGTTGAGCAAGGATGCCTTTAGAACGGCCGTCCTACATGAAAGAAGGATTGAGCTTGCCTTTGAAAATCACCGTTGGTTAGACTTAAAGCGTACCAAAACAGTTCCTGAATTGGTAAGTTTCCTCAACGCCTATGGATTGAAAGAAAGAGCCAACCCCACTACTTCCCGTGGAGGAATTCCTTTTTCCAACGCCGATTTTATCTTCGAACCGCATGAGGTACTGTTCCCGATGCCGGAAGTTCAGACGCGGATCAATCCATCCCTTAGACAAAATCCGGGGTATTGATAAGTTAATTCGAAGGTTTGTTTTAAATAATTTTGTGCCCCAGCCAGTCTTTTCACAAAACTGGCTGGGGCATATTATTTTGTTCCAAAATCCATATCCGGAAGCAAGCAGCACAGTACAGGATAGTTTAATGGATATTAGTTTTTTAAATTTGGATATTATATCGGCATTCCAATGCCGAGTGTTCAATTTTCAATTACTCATTTAACCCACATTATTATGAATGGAAGTAATTACTTGAAAGAAGGGAGCAAATTTTTGCTTCTGAGTACGTTGGCCATGCTCCTAGCAACAGGCAGCTGGGCCCAGACTACCATATCCGGGGTAGTTAGATCCGAGGGAGACTCAGAGACCATACCGGGAGTATCGGTATTGGTCAAAGGCACTACCAGAGGTAGTGTTACCGACTTGGACGGTAGGTTTGAGGTGAATGCATCTCCAGGTGAAGTGTTGTCGGTAAGCTACATCGGATACACGACTAAAGAAGTGACGGTTCAGTCCGGACTGACTTCCTACCAAATCGTATTGACCTCGTCCATGAGTGACCTCACGGAGGTTGTTGTGGTGGGTTATGGCAGTCAATTGAAAAAAGAGATCACGGGAGCGGTGCAGACAATTTCCGGTGATGACCTGATGGATATACCGGTACCTCTACTGGCGCAGAAGCTGCAGGGTCAGCTGGCTGGTGTACAGATCAATCAGACTACCGGTAGGCCCGGGCGAGGAATGAATGTTCGAATCAGGGGACAGCTATCCGTATCTGCGGGAAGTGAGCCCTTGTATGTCGTTGATGGTTTTCCGATTACAGGAGATATATCCACCTTAAATCCGGATGAAATACAGGACATTACAGTTCTGAAAGATGCCGCATCTACTTCCTTGTATGGATCCAGGGCTGCCAATGGCGTAGTTTTAATTACTACCAAAAGAGGAAAAGCAGGTCAATCATCGGTTTCACTGAACGTATATAGAGGTATCCAAAATGTACCTAATTACAACCGGCTGGAAATGATGGATGCGGTGGAGTTTGCCCAGTTCAAGAAGGAATATTTTGAAGATGCGGGAAGGCCGGTTCCGGCCATGTTCCAGAATCCTTCTCAATATGAAGGGCAAACCCAAGATTGGTATGATGCATTACTTACGACTGCTCCTATTTCTAACTATAACCTGACAATAAATTCAAACACGGAAAAAATGAGAACTTCCGTGGTCGCAGGTTATTTTGATCAGGAGGGTGTGGTATTGAATACCGATTATGAGCGGTTTTCTTTGCGTATCAACTCCGACTACACGGCTTCTGACAAGCTGACCATGGGATTTAATCTGGCTCCAACCTACGTTCAGGACAATACGCCAAGAACGGATGGATCCAGAGGCACAGGGATATTGTTCAATGCCCTGCATACCTGGCCTAATATGCCTATTTACGATCAAGAGGGCGAGTTGACTTATTTTAACCGTTTTCCAAGTGAAACAGGAAATATCTTCGCTTATCCAAATTATGTGCGATCTGCACTGGAAATCACCAATGAAACCAAGCAGATCAATTTGCTTTCCAATGTATACGTGCAGTATGAACCGATAAAGGGACTGGAAATCAAATCTACGTTTAATGCTGAAATTAGAAACAGCAAGTATTTTTACTTTAACCCTTCCACTGCCACGCCCGGCATGAACCAGGCAATTCCCACTGTAGCCTCATCGGTTCGGGATAACCGGGAGGATTTTAGCTGGTTGAATGAAAATACGGTTACTTATAGTAAATCCTTCAACGACCACAATTTCCAACTACTTGGAGGATTTACCAATCAAAAGTTCCGAATGGATCGGACACAGATTGCAGCCAATACCTATGCGGATGACCGACTTCCCACCGTGCAGGCAGCCATCAATATCAATAGGGGATCCACTATTTCTGATGTTCAGGAGTGGGCATTGACTTCTTTCCTTAGCCGACTGACATACAATTATCAGGGCAAGTACCTGTTGACAGCTGCCATCCGGGCGGACGGTTCTTCCCGTTTTGGTTCCGAGAACCGCTGGGGGGTCTTCCCTTCTGTGTCCGCGGGATGGGTCATGTCTGACGAAGGCTTTCTAAATACCAGTGATAAGGTTTCTTTTATGAAGGTAAGGGGCAGCTTCGGTGTGACCGGTAACAACAATATCGGTAACTACACCCAATATGCGTTGGTAAACAACACGGTAAACCACGTTTTCAACAATTCGGTTGTTCCTGGGGCAGCGATTACTTCGCTGTCAAATCCTTTCCTGGGTTGGGAGACCACCCAGCAGCTGGATATTGGAATTGATTTGGGATTGTTTGAAGACCGCATCCAATTTGTTTACGATTTCTATACCAAAAACACCACCAACCTGCTATATAACGTGCAGATTCCTCAGGAAGCCGGATTTGGCAGCATTACTGACAACATCGGAGAGATCAAATTCTGGGGACACGAGTTTTCCATCACTTCCCGAAATACCCAGGGCAAGCTGTTATGGACAACGAATGCAAATATTTCCTTTAACCGGAACGAGGTTATGGCATTGGCTGAAGGTATAGACCGCGTTTACGGTTCCGCCCATATCACACAGGTGGGGCAGCCCTTTGGGCAGTTTTACGGTTTGAGGAAACTGGGGAACTACATGGACCAAGATGACTTGGACAGTTCTCCAAAGGTGCCCGGCCGGTCTATTGTAGGTTCCATTAAACTGGAAGACATCAACGGAGACGGAATTATCACCATTGGGGGAAACAATGATGACCGAACAATAATAGGTAACCCATTTCCTGATTTTACCTACGGTATCACCAATAACTTCCGCTACGGAAAATGGGACATGAATATCATCGGATCAGGATCCCATGGAAATCAGTTGTACATGAATCACCTCTTTAGCACCGCCAATCTGGATGGTGTATTTAACATGGTGCGAAAAGCCACAGAACGCTTCCGTTCCCCTGAAAATCCGGGAGACGGAATATTTGGAACCACAGTCGGCGGCGGAAATGTGACCGGTATCGAAAGAGATTGGGCAAACAGCAACTTTGTTTATGATGCTTCTTTCTTTAGTATTAAAAACATCACCCTTGGTTATAACGCCGGTCCAATAGCGAAGGTGGTGAGGTCAGCCAGAATATATGCCTCTGTACAGAATGTGTATATTTTTACCAATTACTGGGGAGGACCCAATCCCGAAGTTAGTCAGCAGGGTAATGGTGCAGGAGACGGTGGAAACTTAAGTCAGGGAATGGACTTGACGGGTTATCCCGTTCCGCGTACGTTCACTGTAGGAGTTAACCTTTCGTTCTAATGAACCTTTTCCATCTAAAATTCACTGAAAAATGAAAAAAATAACTATAATCATAGCACTTATGGGATTTATGGTGTCAAGCTGCGAAGAGTTCTTGACCATAACCCCGGAGACAGCACTTAGTTCTGCTACCTTTTATAAGACGGAGACAGATTTTCAACAAGCAGTAAATGCAGCATATGCCCCGTTGAGAACCATTACAAATGACCGTTCTTGGTTGTTAACCGAAATGCGTTCGGACAATACCATCTATGCACGAAACATCAACTTTGGTGCCACTGAGCAGCAGGAAGATCTATCGGACCATTCCTTGCCAGACGATCAGGGAATCACCACCAATACACATGTATTGAACCAATACCGACAGGATTACCTGATTATCGCCAGGACAAACCAGATTTTGCTTCTTATCGATAATGTGGAATTCAACCAAGCGTCGAAAGATAACCTGAAAGGGCAGGCCCTGTTCCTGAGGGGGTATGCCTATTACGAACTGGCCCGCTATTTCGGTAGCGTGCCCCTGCACCTTATTCCGGTGACTACCCGTGAGGAAGCGGCTTTACCTTTGACACCTGAAGCGGACATCTACAATCATTTAATCAGCGATATCCAATCTGCTATTAATTTATTACCCCTGCGGTCACAGCAGGGAATAGGAAGGGCATCCAAAGGAGCAGCGCAGATGTTACTCGCCGATGTGTTTATCACGCAGAAGAGATGGGCGGAAGCAGAAACCCTGCTTAAGGCAATTGTCAGTAGCGGAGAATATGACCTGATAGGGAATTACGAAGACGTGTTTTCCAAAAGTATTGGAAATAAAAACACCATAGAATCTTTGTTTGAGATACAATATTTGGAAGGCCCCGAAGGCTTAAACAGCGGTTTTTTGTACAGCTTTATGCCAAGGCCCATTTCTCTTCAGGAGTTGCAGCCCATTACCGGAACCTCAAATCCGCAACCGCTGGACGGAGAAGGAAATAATATTCCGACACCGGATATTATCGCTGCCTATGAGGAAGGAGATTTAAGGGAAGATGCGTCTATTGCCTATGTCCAAATCTCGGGAAGTGACCGGGCAAATAAAGTATATCCGTACATTAAAAAATATGCCAAACACCACAGTTTGCATGGCAATCACGGAATAAACTGGCCCATTTATCGGTATGCTGAGGTATTACTTTTCCTCGCTGAAGCACTGAATGAGCAGGGAAAGACAGTAGAGGCTGCCGGAAATCTGAATCAGGTCAGAAATCGGGCTGGACTGCCCGATACCAACGCTTCCTTACAAACTAACATGAGAGAAGCCATCTTTAAGGAAAGAAGGGTGGAACTCGCCTTTGAAAATAAAAGGTGGTTTGATATCACCCGGGCCGACAGGGTACAGGAAATCATCGGTGCTTTTGGTGCTAGGGCTTTGGCAAATCCGTTGGACTATTACTATCCTGCGGGACATACGTTCAGATCCATTGCCTTTACCAATATTACCAAATACTATTCACTTCCGGCAGCGGAAGCGGAGATTACTCCTCACTTCTAATGCCATTTGTGAACGTTCCCTGAAACTATAAATCCCAAGCACCGAAAGACTGCAAGCCGCTTTCTTTCGGTGCTTGTTTTTATTTCAACCATTTCTAAGATAATGGTGTACTTTAATTATGACTAAAGGTCCTTTTACCATATATTTGGCTTTAATATCCCCTTTAAATGGGGTAATTTTAAAAGCCATTAGCGCACCTGATGGATACAGTTACCACCCTTTTGCAGATACAATAACAAATGAACATGAATTATAAACTTTCCCTTAGAAAACTACTATTTCTGCCTATCTCGGCGGGCCTTATTTTTGCCTGTGCCACAGAGGAAGCCAAAGCGCCCAATCCCAAAGTTGACAAATTGAAACTTCCGACAGGTTTCGAAGCTGAGCACATTTATAGCCCCGGAGAGAACGATCAAGGATCTTGGGTGGCGATGACTTTCGACCAGAAAGGCCGAATGTTGACTGCTGACCAGTATGGGTCTATTTATCGGTTGGAGATCCCTGAAATAGGAGCTGATTCCCTTACTCCGAAAATAGAGAAATTGAAAATTGGTCCGAATGGGGAAAGTAAAATCGGTATGGGCTTTGCCCAGGCGCTGCTTTATGCCCACAACAGTGTCTACGTCATGGTCAATCACCGCTCCAACGAGGAGTTTGGTAAAGATACCGGGCTATACCGGATCATCGATACCAACGGGGACGATCAATATGACGAGGTGATTGAAATAAGAACTTTTACCGGGAGTCCGGGTGAGCACGGACCTCACAGCATCGTTCCCTCTCCTGATGGCAAATCACTTTATATAGCAGTGGGTAACCACATCGATGTTCCCGAAATGAACCGGTATCGAATCCCCCGCGTTTGGCAGGATGACAACGTATTTCCCGAAATCAAAGACCCGCGCGGCCACGCCAACGATAGAGGTGCACCGGGAGGGTGGATTGCCAAAATCGATCCTGAAGGAAAAGATTGGGAATTGATCAGTGTGGGATTCAGAAATGAATTCGATCTCGCCTTCAACGAAGTTGGGGACATCTTTACTTACGATTCGGATATGGAATGGGATTTTGGTATGCCTTGGTACCGACCTACCCGTATTAACCATGTCACCAGCGGCAGTGAGTTTGGCTGGAGAACGGGGAATCAAAAATGGTCACCCGACTACACCGACAACCTTCCTGCGATTTTGAATATTGGACAGGGTTCTCCCACAAACGTGGTTTCCGGAGCAAACTCCAAATTCCCCGATAAATACAGGAACTCCATTTTTGCTTTTGACTGGAGTTTCGGCATCATTTATGCCATGCAGATGACCCCAGAAGGTGGCACCTATAAAGTAAATGCGGAAGAATTTATTTCCGGGTCACCTCTTCCGCTTACGGATGGTATTATCGGGCCGGATGGGGCCTTTTACTTCCTAACAGGAGGAAGAAGGTTGGAATCAGATCTCTACAGAGTTCATTATACAGGTGACCTTAGCAAGGAGGCTGGAGAAAACCTGACAGAAGCAAACCTTCCTGATGAGCACAAGATCCGGAGAAAATTGGAAGCTTTGCACGTGGGACCGACAGCAGGTGCATTGGAAATCGCCTGGCCTCAGTTGAGCCATGCGGATAGATTCGTTCAATACGCCGCACGGATTGCCGTAGAGCATCAACCTGTAAGTGAATGGCAGGCAAAGGCATTGAGCGAAGAAAACCCACGGGCAATGACCCAAGCAATGATTGCTTTAGCGCGCCACGGGGACAAGGGGCAGTTAAATGCCATGGTGGACGCTTTGACCCGACCTGATTTTGGATCTTTGAGTGAAGAAGACCAAATGAACTTGACACGTGCCATAGAGGTCACTATATTTAGGTTTGGCAACCCTACAGGTGCGTCAAGATCTAAATTGATAAGCTACTTGGATGATCATTTCCCAGCAACCACCAACCGGTTAAACCGTAGCATGGGCAACGTATTGTCCCGATTGGAGGCACCATCAGCCGTTCCGAAACTGCTTGCCTTGTTGGAGGAAGCTGCCGATGATCCAAATTACCAGAAGACCTTTACCTCGTCCTCTGACCTGATCATGAGAAACCCCCAATATGGTCTGGATATTGCCGACATGTTGGCCAATGTTCCTCCTGCGCAGCAGACGTACTATGCGACCATACTTGGAGGATCCAAAGCGGGATGGACAGATGAATATTACGACAAATATTTTACTTGGGTAAACAACGCCTTCCAGTATAAAGGTGGTAGAAGTTATGTCGGATTTATTGACAGAGCCAGGAAGATGGCACTTGAGACGGTTCCCAAAAACAAGTTTGACCATTATAATGCACTTTCTGGAGCCGAAAGGCTGACAGGCACGGGCAATGACCTTGCCGTAGCGTCAGTACAGCCCGAAGGTCCGGGTAAAAGATGGACCGTCGAAGAGGCTTTGCCACTTATGGATACACTTATCGGTAGGAATTTTGAAAAAGGACACGCCATGTATCAGGCGACCCTCTGTCAATCCTGTCATGCGATGGCTGGAGAAGGAGGGGTCATTGGGCCGGATTTGACCCAATTGGGTACCCGGTACTCGCCCAAGGATATTTTGGATGCCACTATTAATCCCAGCGCTGTTATTTCTGACCAATATGAGGCCACTGTATTTACCCTGAAGGATGAATCTTCCGTAGTGGGTAGGTTGATCAGTGAGGATGATGGCAACTATACTGTTTCCCAAAATCCATTTGCCCCAAATGTTCTTAGGGAGATTCCAAAAGCCAATGTGAAAAGCACCAAGGTTTCCGAGGTGTCTATCATGCTTCCGGGAATGATTAACAGATTGAATGAAGAAGAACTGAAAGACCTGATGGCCTACCTCGTTTCCGGAGGCAATCGGGAGCATGAAGTATTTAAATAAACCCATTTAACAAGTCAGGTAAAATCCTCGTTGGGAAATGGCGGCAGCATGTATGTTGTGCCAAGTCCAAACTGGATCTTTACCTGACTTTTTTATTTTACCAAAAACCAGCACGATGAAAAAAGTATCGAGTATTTTGCTGATGGCCATAGCGGCCATCTTTTATAGTTGTGGCGAATCAAAAACCACCGGGGAGACAGGTGACATAGCGGATACCGCAGCATCTGAAGATGGGTTTGTATCCCTATTCGACGGGAGTAGCCTCAATGGATGGGAAGGGGATTCCACCTATTGGCGGGTAGAGGGAGGAAATATCGTTGGGGAATTGACGGAAGGTACACCCCTTAAAACGAATACTTTTTTGATATGGACTGGCGGCGAACCTGATGATTTCGAATTGAAAGGAGAATTCAAAATTACTGAAAGAGGAAATTCGGGTATCCAATACCGCAGTGAAAGGCTGGATACCATACCCTATGCCCTGCGGGGATATCAGGCAGATATTGACGGGAAAAATTCCTACACCGGTCAGAATTATGAAGAGAGGAAGCGCACGACTCTTGCTTACCGGGGCCAAATTACCACCATCCGCCCACAGGACACTCCGGGTAATTTGCGGGATAATATTGAAAGTAATGCATGGAAAGGGCTTGAGGTTACGGGTGAATTGGGTGACAGGGATTCGCTAAAGACCGAAATCAATGCGGAGGACTGGAATTCATTTCGACTGGTAATCAAGGGAAATCGCCTGCAACACTATATCAATGAAACGCTGATGAGTGACGTCACAGATGAAGACGAGGTGAACCGTGCCATTTCCGGCTCCTTGGGAATTCAGGTACATGTCGGACCCCCCATGAAAGTGGAACTCAAGAATTTATATTTAAAAGAACTTTGATCCAAGCAGTGGTAAGGAATTAACCCGACACAGCAGGATAGTGATTCCCTCTCCATTCCGTATATTGGGGCTGAAATTGAACGCATCCATGGCAGATTTGACCGAAGAACTTCATCAAAGACTCAAAGGTAAGGTAGGTAACCGCACCCAAGTGGGTGGTATTGAAATTTCCATCTTGGACAACGGTCCCGGCAAAGGAAACCGTATCGCCTGGATTGATACAGGGGCTGGTTTGCGCTACAAAATACAGATAGATAGGGGAATGGATATAGGAGAGGCGTTTTATCTCCAGCATTCCCTGGCTTGGATAGCTCATTCAGGAGGGGTAAGTCCCCAACCCATGTCGGACCGGGGAATTGATTGGCTCCGCACGTTTGGTGGTGGCCTGCTTACTACCTGTGGACTCAGCCATACCGGGGGACCAGAAGAAGATTCCCATGGAAGCAGGGGACTTCACGGGAGGATCAGCAATACGCCGGCTGAAATCATCCAAATAGAACAACCTGACCCGCAACTGGGAAAGATGGATTTCTCCATTACGGGAGTGATGCTGGAAACCCAGGTATTCGGAACCCACTTGCAACTAAAGCGGAAGATCAGCGGTGCCTTGGGCAACCCCCACCTACGGATAGAAGATACCGTGGTAAATAGGGGAAATACTGTTGCCCCACATATGCTACTTTATCATGTGAATTTTGGTTGGCCTTTAATCGATGAGGGGACTGATTTGATCTGGGCTGGTCAGTGGACTACCCGGGATCATGATCCCAATAACCGAATTTTCAATTCGTCCAACAATTTCAAAAAATGCCCCGCACCCTTTCCGGCGCACCGTTCTACGGGGGAGGATGTAGCCTTTATCGACCCGGCTGCGGATCCCTCCGGGAAATGTACCGCCGGAGTTTACAATTCAAACCTATCTTTTGGACTATCCATGAGCTTTGACAAGCGTCAGCTCCCCTGGCTAATCAACTGGCAACATTGGGGGGAAAATGAATACGTCGTAGCCTTGGAGCCGGGTACCAACCCACCAATCGGGCAGGCGAAAGCCCGGGAAGAAGGCGTATTGATTGAGTTGGAGCCCGGGCAAAGCAGGGCCTATCAGCTTGACTTTAGGATCGTGACTTCCGAAGAAGATGTAAAAAAATTAATGGCAATAAATACTATCTAACAATACAATCAACAATAAATCAAATTACTACCTATGAGTTTGGCAAAAAAAGCGTTAGAAGAAGGTCAGGGAATATTGCGCCTGGCTCCTACTTGGGTACCAAGATCCTTTTGTGTCCCGGGAAGAAGAATAAAATTGCATCCCGATGATTACTATGTACTTGGAGGTGCGCGTGGAGGTATTGACGAGCGCTGGTTTTCTTCCACTACACCCGCCGAAAACGGCCCCCTTACGGGAAAGCATGAAGGGTTAAGCCAGGTCGTGGTAGGTGCCTCGGGAAAAGAAGAGCAAATCCTGCTTCGGGATGTGATCGACGAGCTTCAAGGGGACATCATCGGCAGTCGTATCTGGGATGAATACAAAAGCTGGCCCATGTATTCCAAGTTTTTTGACAATATGGGACCTCTACCCCATCACATCCACCATAACGACGAGCATGCAGCCCTAATCGGCCAAAAAGGCAAACCTGAAGCGTACTATTTTCCCCCGCAGGTAAACAACCACGGTGGAGATTTTCCATATACTTTTTTCGGAATCGCCCCCGGGACTACCAAAGAGCAGATCAAAACCTGTTTGATGAACTTTACAAAAGGGGACAACAAAATCACCAATTATTCCCAGGCATTCCGTTTACAGCCCGGAACAGGTTGGGATGTGCCTCCGGGCATGCTTCATGCGCCGGGAAGTTTGTGTACCTATGAGCCACAGAAGGCGTCGGATGTATTTGCCATGTACCAGTCCTTGGTCAATGAAGCAATCATCCCGGAGGAATTGCTCTGGAATGGCACACCAAAAGACCGCATGGGAGATTACGACCAACTGATGGAAGTGATTGACTGGGAACTCAATGTAAATCCGAATTTGCTGGAGACCCGATTTATGGATCCTATTCCCGTAAGTCCATTGGAGGAAATGGAGGCAGCCGGTTACATCGACAAATGGATTTGCTACCGATCGGCCGATTTTTCCGCCAAAGAACTGACCGTTTTGCCAGGGCAGACGGTAACCGTCAAAGACAGCGCAGCCTACGGAATGATCATGATGCAGGGCCATGGAACAATGGGTGTTTGGGATATAGAGACCCCGTCCCTAATCCGCTACGGTCAGCTCACCCACGATGAGTATTTCGTCACGGAAAAGGCCGCCATGGAAGGAGTGAAGATCACCAACCTTTCCAAAACTGACTCCATCGTCATGCTCAAGCATTTTGGGCCAAGGAATCCAGACCTGAAGCTGTAAGGTGGATAATGGGTTAAAAAGGCCCTAAAATTTGATCTAACTGAAATTATTGGGTATTTTAGCCCCTATTCTACTGCTGCAATTAAATCTATTTATCAACATAAAATTTAAAAGTCATGTCCCAAAATAATTTTCCAAAATTACACAATGCAACCTGGCCTGGGATTGTTGGAAAAGGTCCCGATTCCGAACCGGTGATTTCTTTTGACGAAATGCTTCAATTCACTGCGAACGCTGAAGTCAACGGCGTAAAGTTTGACGGGGTGGATGTTGGTCTGTTTGATCCGCATATCAACCTGGATGGTGGCGATGAAGAAGCCAAAAAGCTTGCCGATAAAGTTTCCGGGCTTGGACTGTCTATCGGGAGTGTCGTAGCCCCAATATGGGGAGGGCCAATCTTGGGGTCAAAAGAAGACCGTGCAACCTTCCTGAGCATGTTGGAGCAATCCTGCAAATTTGCCAAAAAGCTTCGGGAGCTTGGCGTAAGGCCTTACGGTATCGTACGTATAGATACGGCGAGTAGCCCGGATCAGTGGTCCAAGGATCCTGCAGGAAGTCAGAAAATAATTGTTGAAACGCTGAAAGAAGCCTGCAAGATCGCAGCGGACAATGGCGAGCGACTGGCGGCGGAGGGTGAAATCTGCTGGGGTGGTATGCACAGCTGGAAGACCATGCTGGACACCCTGGAGTCGGTAGACAGTCCGCAACTGGGATTCCAGGCGGATATGGCCCATACGCTTTTATATACCATGGGATATAATTTCCCCGAGCATCGGATCCTCCCTGAGGGGTATGACTGGGAAGACAGGGAAGTATTTAAATCTGCCCTGAAAACGATGACGGATGCCTTACTGCCTTGGACCATCGACTTTCACGTAGCTCAAAATGACGCCACGGTTTTCGGGTCAGGGTCTCATGACAAAACCGGTCGCCACTGCCTGGCCAATGATCCCAATGGCAAACTGCACATTGCCGAAGACGCCGGCTATTGGTTGCGCGACAGTAGCGGTGAATTGACAAAAGCCTTCAAACACATCTGCTGGGACGGCTGTATGTTCCCCAATGCCGTGATGGGCAAGCAGGAGACGTGGAACAATATTTTGGGCGCATTGATTAGTGTCAGAGATGCGCACGGATGGAGCGAGTAGGAAGGCGGTAGTGCCTATCCGATTCATTCATTTCAGCAATCATTAAAAACCTTACATAAACCATGAAAGAAAAAAAGCCAATACGAATAGCCCTGATAGGCACTGGCCTGATGGGAAGGATACATACCAACGGGTATAAGCGTTTGGGGGATTTTTTCCCTGAATACGAATACCGGCCTGTCCTCCAGGTAGCCTGTTCCCGTAGGGAAGATAAGATCAAAGCCTTTGCCGAGCAGTGGGGCTATGCCTCCTACGAGACAGACTGGAAAAAAGTGATAGCACGGGACGATGTAGATGCCATCGACATCTGTACGCCCAACGATACCCATGCGGAGATCGCCATTGCCGCCGCGGCGGCGGGTAAAATGATCCTCTGCGAAAAACCCCTTGCCAGGACACTGGACGAAGCCAAGGACATGGTGGAAGCCATCGAGAAGGCAGGAGTAAAAAATACCGTCTGGTATAACTACCGGCGGATTCCGGCGGTAACGCTGGCCAAGCAGGTGGTAGACTCCGGGAAATTGGGTAAGATATTCCATTACAGGGCCAACTTTTTGCAGGACTGGACCATCAGTCCTGACTTGCCACAGGGTGGTGACGGTACTTGGCGTTTGGATATAGATTCCGCAGGTTCCGGAGTTACCGGTGATCTGTTGGCGCACTGTATCGATACGGCGATGTGGCTGAACGGCGGCATAAAAGATGTTTCGGCCATGACGGAGACCTTTATCAAGGAGCGGGTTCATCAGGACAGCGGTGAAAAGAGGAAAGTAGGGATAGATGATGCCTGCCTGTTCCATTGCCACTTTGACAACGGTTCCCTGGGACTCTTCGAAGCCACCCGATACGCCAGGGGACACAAAGCCTTATATACCTTTGAAATCAACGGGGAACATGCTTCCATCCGGTGGGATTTGCATGATATGAACCGGATGGAATATTTTGACCACAGCGATGAGTCCATTGTGAGGGGATGGAGGTCCATCCACGTGACGGATAGCGACCAGCCCTACATGAATCGGTGGTGGATTCCAGGCACCAGTGTGGGGTATGAGCATTCCTTTATCCATCAGGTGGCGGATTTCTTCAAGAGCCTTGAGAGCGATGCGCTTTGTCACCCTACCTTCAGGGATGCCTATGAGACCCAAAAGGTATGTCAGGCAGTATTGGACTCCGCAGCCACACGGAGCTGGAAGGATACCGGTGTGGATTGGGTGGAGAAGTAATTGCCTTAGAAATATCAGCTGACTTGTCGGCTAGCCAAATACAAATCTAAGCCCGGAGCTCTGTTCCGGGCTTTTTTTGTGGGAAAGGAAATGCGGTTTTTTAAATAGGTATCGGTTTTGATTGTCATTTTTAACCCAACTTGAAAATTTCGACCTAAAAAAACAGCTCAACTCAAAATATTATATTTTTGTTAATATGTGTAAATCAATTGAATACGAAATGTCACCATTTTTAACGAAATCTATACATTACTGACAATCAATTAGATGATATTTTCAAATATTTTAGTCCCCCATAGATTTGAATATTTGAATTGTTGCACCTGCATTTACACAAGGCCGACGGTTGACCAACAATCAATATTAGACAGCCTCTATTTTAAACTCTAACTCCGCAACTATTTTAGGTTGCCTATTTCAATTTTCTTGAAAAGGTCATCAGTTTTGACTGTTATTTCGGACAGATGCCAATTTCCCGATATTTTCATTTTGTAAATTGATTTTGCGGTTTCAATAATATCCATTGGCGAGAAGTTGTTTAGCAGCTTTGCATTTTTCAATCTTGTAAACAGCCTGTAATAGGCTATCATCGCTATAAAATTTGCTGCCAGCCATCCTTCCAACACGTTTCTATCCCGCATATACATGATGTCAGCTTTTAGAAAGTTTTTATACCCGTCAAACATGGTTTCTATTTCG
>JBBQXZ010000024.1:0-31677 GCA_038209145.1 Cytophagales bacterium
TTCCCCACCGGGCTGTTTTTGGTGTGGTTGTTTTGGAAATTCCTCTGCAAGCGGCATGATTTTTCAGATGTGGTATTGGACCTGAGCAAACTCCCAAAGCGAGTAGGAACGGTAGATCCCTGGAAAAAAAAGGCTGTAATCTTGACCTTATTCCTTACTGTAGGAATGTGGCTGACCGAACCCATCCATAAAGTACCCGTGGCTGCGACATCAGCAATTCCGATCGTGTTGCTGACCATGACCCAGGTTATCCACGCAGAACATGTCAGGAACCTTCCCTGGGACACCTTGATGCTGGTGGCTGGAGGCCTTGCGCTGGGTATTGCGCTTGTGGATGTAGGATTGGCCAATATCATTATGGAGAAAGTCAACAATCTACCCATTCATATCATTGGGGTGACGATGATTTTCTGTCTTATTGCGGTTTTGCTTTCCAATGTGATGAGCAATACCGCTGCCGCTTCGATTCTTGTTCCTCTTGGCATTTCCCTACCGGGAATCTATGGAATAGCCGCACCGGTGATGGTTGCTATCAGTTGTTCCTGCGCCCTTCTCCTACCCGTCTCTACCCCATCCAATGCCATTTCTTACAGTACGGGCTTGGTAGAGCAGCGGGATTTTAGAGAAGGAGGAATTTTCTTTATTGTTTTGGGACCTATAATGGCCT
The DNA here is from genome assembly GCA_038209145.1 of Cytophagales bacterium. Taxonomy (GTDB): domain Bacteria; phylum Bacteroidota; class Bacteroidia; order Cytophagales; family Cyclobacteriaceae; genus Lunatibacter. Next base: position 668 of record JBBQXZ010000024.1, read on the forward strand.
TTCTTACCGTGATGATTTGGGCGATGTTTTATATTTAGCGGCTGAATTTACATTTCCAAGGTACAACCCCCTGAAATAGACCTCTAGCCAATGGTCTTGACGGCAGCTTTCATCTTAGCCAAACCAGTCTTGGCGACTTCCAAAGGATCTTGTTCCCAATAGGTCGGGTTAAATAACTCAAGAGAAAGCACTTTCTCCCCTCCCATGTTTTTAAGATCAGTTAATATTTCTTTCATGGGAGCTGCACCATCTCCCGGATAGACCCTGTCTTTATCCTCTTGTTTCTCACGGGGAATGGTATCCACGTAGTCATTCATGTGAAAAATCTCAATGGCATTGCCACTGATTAGCTTCAATCCCCCATACCCTGAACCTCCCCGAAAAAGGTGGTACACATCCGCCAAAATCCTGGCATCAGGATCATTGGCCACAGCAGCCACCATCATGGTCTGCCCGAGGTGGTGAAAAGGGGTAAAGGCCCCCCAAAACTCCAATTGGGGACGAACACCCGTGCGGCGGCCCAATTCAATCAACCGCTTGTATTTTTCACCGGCAACCATCAAATCAAAGGGAGCGTTGTTTCCAATGGCCGGCGCTGCCACCCTGTGGCAACCAATTTCAGCCAACATCTTCATCTCTTCTTCCATCTGAATAAAACCTGCCTTGCTTTTGGCATCATCCGCTGCCATCCACGGAGCAAATCCAATGGCGTTTTCAGGCTTAACCTTATGATCATTCAGGTACTTTTTGAGTTTAGATGCGGAGTTTTCAGTGACATAGTTCTTGATGTCCTCTATCCATAGTTCTATGCCGTCATAGCCGGCATCAGAAGCAATTTCTATATACTTCAAAATTCCCGGTTTTTGTCCCCTGATGGTACTTGTATTGAGGCAGTATTTAAATGTACTGGCTTTTCTCCTGGAGGCATTTGTTACTTCTGGTACCATTATCAAGGCGGGTCCCAAACTAAGGGTTTTTAGTACTTTTCTTCGGTCAGTCATCGGAATAGTTGGAATGCTACAGTGCAAAAAGGGTTGATTTATATAAACATGACTCCCAAAACATTACGGATTTTGGGGATTGTTTCATGGATAAATATAGTCCAAAGGTTAATTATAAAAAATGAAATCGCCAATAATTCTTAAAAATTCACACTTCTCAACGGAAAGGTCCAGCTGAATTCAAATCTTTTGAATGCGTCTGGTAAAGGTTTTGTTTTTTAATATATAAATTCCCTTAGGCAAGGTTTGAAGATCAATTTTATAGAGAAGGGTTGCGGCAGATTCCACTATTATCTCAACGGGGACTTGAATTCCAAAAGAATTCAATAAGATGAAGGGATCTGTGGTACGTCCTATTCCATGGAAATAAACATACCTTACCGCATGGTTTGGAAAAGGAAGTAAAAGTTGATTTGTCTCCTTGGGAATGCGTTGACTCACCATCTCAGAAAAACTATGCCCCCCATTAAGATCTATTTGCCATCATTCGCACAAATAAAATTATGAATTATGTATTTTTTTAAAAAACAAATTTATAATCTGTTATACGAAACAAGTTTAGTTTTTTATTTTATCCAAAAGCAATTGCGACTTAAAATAGTATATTCGTAAAAACAATTGTTCCCTATTTTATGTCTGGTTCATCGAAAAATAACTTCCGGGAAGTCTGGCAACGCGGTCCGGTAAAAAATATCCCCACGCTTTTGCAGCCAATCGCCCATGCGCTGCTTCAGGCAGGAGAAGACGCTGAAAAACATACCGGCAACATGGATAATAAAAACCTTTGGGAAAAACCCGGCGGGGTCGCATCAGTTGGCTTTCACCTACAACATATCGTAGGGGTTTTGGACCGATTGTTCACCTATGCGGAAGGTAATGCCTTGAATGATGTTCAACTGGAGTTTCTAAAAAAAGAAGGCAATCCAGGAAATGAGGCTATTGACAGCGGACAGCTACTCCAAGGCGTGCGGGATAAAATCCAAGAGGTGCTGGGAATGCTGGAAGGTACGGATGTGGCTTCCCTGACAGCTATCAGGTACTTGGGCAGGGCAAAAATCGAAACCACCAAAATGGGGCTTTTATTTCATGCCGCCGAACATGTGCAACGGCACATCGGTCAACTGTTGGTTACCGCAAAGTGGGTAAGTCAATAATAGCCTGCCAAGAAGTGAAATCCCCAATCCCCAATAGCTAATTGACGATTGAGGCTTCGCTGTTTTTCAGCTTGGCTTTTCACTTACCTCAGCAGGTACATTTTTCCGTATCCCTTTTTGAAGGCTTTGTCCCCGGCAGAAGATCGGTGTTCCATAAACTGGCCGTTTTTGCGAACCAAAACCCTGTAGATGTAGACTCCGTTGGCGAGTTGATCGCCATATTCATCCTTGCCATCCCAGGCGTATTCTGACAGGTTATTTCCGATACGGATTGGGCCAAGTTCGTCTTGAAAAATTTCCCGGACGACTTTCCCGGTAACCGTCATAATTTGGATTTTTATTTCATCCGGCACCTGTGCCCCTGTCACTGTAAATACAAACCGAACGCTGGTACTAAATGGGTTGGGATAGGGATAAAAGTTGGTAATCTGACTCTCGTTTACCACCTCAAAGTTCACTTCATAGGGTTTATCCCCTGCTTGGTTTCCCGAGGCATCGCTGGCATTTACCCGCAAGGTGTATACCCCATCTTCCAGGGGACCTGGCTGCAGTTCAATCTTGAAATCACTGTTTTCAGTAGCCTCAAACCACTTTACCTGCGGATTACTAAAACTAATCCGTTCAAAATCACATCCCTCGCAGGGTCTTTTGATCATCAACTGCATCCCAAGTGTGTCTTTTTTCAAAGAGAAACGGTTTTCATCCTTGATCAATGTAGATATCAAAACAGTTGGGGAAACAATATCGCCATCCATGATATACATGCCGTCAAAATGAACATCCAATACCGGATTGAGGTCATCCCCTTCCACCATGAAATATTCCGGCAAATCCATGGTGTTATTGAGGAAACGCTGTTCCATAAAAATTCTCGGATTGGCAAAAACATTTACTGAGTTCCTTCCTCCCTTACCCCTGGAGGCAAATGGAATACGGAAGGAATGCTTCTCCCCTGCTTTTACAGCGGGTATCTTCTTTGAAAACCGTTCTATCCGGCGTTGGTTTAGGTTATTGTAGCTCCATTCTACGGTAATGGAATCGGGAAAATCATACGTGGCTATATTGTGAAATTCAAACTCCACCTCAGATTCCTGACCTTCAAAGAGCCGGATCTGATCCTGCTTGCTTTTAAGCACCAACACCCCTTCGGGAACACCGGAATAATTGACTTGCCATCGTTCCAATTGTTCTGGGGCTTCAGCCTCTTTATCCTTCAAGGTGTATTTTAGCCGCAGGAAGGGGTAATCGTCCGAGTTCACCGTTGTCAGGTCCACTTGATCACCTTGGATACCAGGGAATAAGGTAACCTCCCCCCCGTCCGGGGTCACCCCTATCAGGTCAAATACGGAAAGTTCCGGATCGAAAAAGTCCTTTTCTTTTACCCTGTTAAAGAAAGTAACCCAATCCGAAGCCGGTCCAACCAATGGGGAAACAATGCTTCCGTTGGGGAAATATCCGTTCAATGTAGTTTCATAGGTGAGGATTTGGGCTTCCGGGGAATCTTCCAGGCTGGGATTTGGAACAATCTCCACTGCATCCCCTGCCCGTATTCCCTTGCGCCCAAACAAAATATAGGGATCTCCGGTCTTCAAATTCCTTACCGTTGCTTCATTGGCTCCTATTTCCTTCATTTTCATGATCACCTCCTCGGGCCAATCCGAAAAGGTTACATTTCCCACCGAAAAAATAAATACATAATCCCCCTCTTTGAGGTTGTTGATAAAATCAATGAGCATGGTTTGTCCCGGCTGGGTAATCCACTGATTGCGGATATTCTGGATGATTTGGGGTGATCTTCCACAACTCTTCCCATCGAGCACATCAATATTCGTTAGCGGTACCGGCAAAAAGGGCATAAGCGTTTTGTCCTCAAAGGCAAGTAACCCAAGTGACCCCGGATGACAAAATCTGCCGACTGCGTCCAAGATATAGGCCACTCCGTTGATCAGCACCTGATTGTTTTGAGGGCCAAGACCATCGGCCTCTGGGCCAAAAGTGAAGATATCTATGTTCATCCTGGATTCCTGGAACTTCCATTCCCTTCTTTCCAGGTCGGGGCGGATGTTTTCCAAACGGTTTCCGACAAACTGTGGCAGTCTCCGCTGGGTCCACCCTTCCGGACCATTTCGGATATAGGAAAAGCTGGAGGAATTCCATGCTGCATTTTCCCCTTCCCTTGGTTCCAAAAAGCGGGTTCTCCAGTAAAAGGTCATCGAATCCCTCTGGGCAAGCTGCTGGAAAAGATCCACATTCCACCGGGCCAGATTGGCAGAGGTCAACCTAACCTCTCTTCTTGCCGCACTGGAAAAATCAGCTGCTGTATCCAACTGAATCACCAGATTTCTATCTTCTATAGATTTCCCGGGTATTTGGGTAATAATCTCCACCTGACGTGTATTCACGATGGAAAATTCAATAGGTTTCAAATTCAACGTACCACTTAAGGGCACATAACGGGTCACCATCACCACATTGTTGGCGTAGGTGAGCTCATCGATATGCCTACGCTTATTCACCTCAATGGTAAAGATATTGTCCCCAAAAGCATTAACTCCCACGTTGGGTATGTTTAGAAACAACGTATCTCTCCTAAAAATAGGGGCCAACCGCTGTAGCTCATAAGCAATGCTAGTACCACCCGGCAATTGCCGGGTAACGTTTATTTCCATTGAGTCCAAGTCCACCCTTCCGATATTACGGACCACCACAGTCAGGCGCATGGAATCAAGCAGGGAACTGAGGGGAGCATCATCCAACCCTGTCAGCGAGACATCCTCTCCGGATATGGCATAGTCAGCCTTACTGGCCGGAAATATTCTAACCGCAGGATCTCCCAGCATAATCATCTGGTCGGCATGACTGCGATTGACCTCGGAAAAACCATACCGGCTATACAATAGCTTGTCAGATTCTATTTTTATTTTTCCTACAGCCTGATAGATCAGGGATGAATCCGCAAATGCCTTCGCATAAAAGGATTCACTATACCTTCGCAGATATACATCTATGCCGACGTCACTATGGGCCAGAAAATTGGAAGCCCCTCTGTCGGGGGTATTGATCCAGTCTTCCCCAAATGTATATGCAGCCCCAAACGCATTCCCCGCATCACATCCGTTTAGAAGTAAGACAGGATATTTCCCTTTGTTCCTGTAATTGAGTTCATTGACACTGGCAAATCCGATGTCCACATCCGTCACCGATGGGGCGGCATGGCCAAAAAAAGTAACCAGACTCATACCTTCATTGACTTGTTCGGATACATTTATCAGTTCAACGGTGGCATTGGTCCGCTTCCTGATCGTTGTGACATTTCCCCCCAGGTAAATATCCTCCGCCACAGCTTTGAAGCCATTGAGGAAATTGAAGAACCGTTCTAACTCGAAAGCAGACCTTCCGCCACTGAGGTGTAACACATTCTTTTGCCAATCTTCCTGAACACCCAACGCCTCTTTTTCTTTTATTTTGTCCAGGTAACTGGCTACATCATCTGGGGTACGGGCAGGAAGTCTTCCAACTGCAATATCCTGCCGCATGGGTTGAGCCGGATCAAGTCCCACCGAAAATTGGTTGTCCGAATAGGGGTAACCAAAAGTTGGCACCAATTCTTGGAAGGCGAAGATGGACGGATTGTTTCTATAAAAATAAGTCACATTCGCAGACCGCTGGGTATTGTAAATCCCAAAGGCCCTGCCTATCAACAAGAGGTTTTCAGGCCGATGCCTCGGATTGTAAGCTTTAAGAAAATCACGCACAGCCAATGGGGATTTTTCTCCAAAAGAAAACTGGTTATAGAGCTGATCGATATTCACCGTCAGCGTATCAAATCCCCCCCCTGCTGGAGATGCGCGGTGGGCGGCGTAAGCTTGGACGGGATTACCATAGTTGGCAGCCGGTCTACCAAGTAAGGTATTGGAAATAATAAGAAAGTTGGCGGGTTGCTCCAGGATATTTCTAAATTTTACCCGCTGGAGCACATTGGGTTCGATAATAGATGATGCTGTCTGAATTAACAATTTGGTTGAAGAACCGACTTTCCCGGCACTAGTTTCAAAGACGCCATTCGTCAGGCTTGCCATATGCCGAATGACTGAATTAAAATCACTTACATCATAGGCCACATAGGATCCGGTCGTCCCCGGGATTTGAATTTTGGTCAACCCTGCGGGAAAATATAGGGTCTGTAGGTCAACATCACCGGGTGACACCCGTGTCGCATAATCTACCCGGATATAGTTTACTGAAATATTGTCTATGGCATCCTGCACCCCCAGTGAGGAAACTCTCACGACAAGATTCCCACTGGAACTAAAATCTGAGGAAGAAAGATTCTCCCGGATTACCTGATTTTCGAAACCTTCATATTCGTAAGGCCCCAACTCTCTCAACCCAGCCAGGGAAGGCCCGATCTGCACAGAAGTACGGTGATTGGTTTCCGACCGGCCCACAATACTGAATTCCAACTTGGGCACCGGCGTATTTTGAATGGTCCCAAGGTTATTGTAATTGAATACACGGTTGTTTCCGCGCGCGATATTCGTCCCAGTCCATCCTTGGCCCTGATCGTAGATAGATAGCCTTACGCCTGGGAAATACATTCTTCCCAAGGAATACTGTTCGGCAAAATCCTCAATCAAACGCTTTTCATAGAGAGCTACCGCGGGGACTTCAGGCCCTGGCAGTGCACGCACTTGCATTCGTTTCCCCCGTACGCCAGGGGTAATCGTCAAAAAAAATGCAGTGGTGTCGCTGTGGGTATTGTAGTAGGGATTTGGGATATCGCTGGGGTTTTGATAAAGATCTCTGTCCAGGGTGGCATCGTTTTTCATCCCTACAAATTCTACAAAATCAGGGCCATCGAAAACACCGTCTTGCTGCCCCTGTATATGGACGGACACCTCTTGGCCACGGTGATAAACCCGTATATCCCTGGGGTCCAGTCCTGCCATGTTGATGCCGGATGCCGATAAGGTCGTAAAACTAAGCCGATAAACGCTGCTTGAAGCCGTAGGAATTTTATAGTAGTCTCTCGAAAAATCTATCCAACGGTTGTTTTGCCCGTAAGCTCCAACGAACGCAAACAAAAGTAAAATAAAAAGCCACTTCTCTTTCATGCCTCTCACTGTTGACTCCATCCACGATTTAATCTAAAATTCTCTTTGAGCGGATGTAGACTTACCTTCACACTAAAAACGTGGGAATAAGGTGTCTCCGAAACGCTGCCTATATCGGTAAGTGCATAATCGATCTGCACTTTGCCGCTTAATAAAAAACCAAGTCCAAAGCTCGGTTGAAAGGAGGTGTAATACTTGTCATCAAAGTCCCTTAACCGCTGCACATTTCCGCCACCCAAACGCAGGGAAGCCGTGTTGTTGTAGGTAAGCTCCAATCCTGTCCGGGGATCTATACTGACCAAATCTGTGGCAAAAACTGTGTTTCTTCTTCCATCAAAGGTGAAGTCTACATCTAATACCCACTGGAGGCGCAGCAATTCAGAAATCTCAAAATTCTTTCCAACACTCCAGATGGCCCTTGGCATGGTTAATTCGATGCTGTTGGAAGGGACCTCGTTGTTGGTTTGGGCATAAATATCCCGAACTAAGTCCGCATTGTGCGTCCATGCATTGAAGGTCGTCGTAACATCGCGAAGCATCAATCCAAACTGCCAGCTTTCATATATGTAAATTGCCCCCAAATCCAAGCCAAATCCCCAGGCATTTGCGAATTTACCCACATTGCGATGGATCACTTTGGCATTGACGCCCATTTTAAACCCATCGCTGATATCTCTGGCGTAAGACAGTATCAAGGCGTAATCAGCGGCATTGAAAAATTGGATATTATTGTAATTCAAGGCACCGTTGGCATCGTATAAAAAGCGGGTATCAGGGATATCGTCTACGCCAAAACGGATGAGGGAAACCGCAATTTGATTGTCCTCTTGGATGTTTGTCGTAAAGGCACCATAATCAAATTTGGCTATTCCCGCAAAGTATTCCGCATGCATTAGGGAGAACTCATACTCGTGTGCCACTCCGATAAGGCCGGCTGGATTCCAATATGCCGCTGTCACATCCCTTACTGCACTCACCTGAGCGCCGCCCATTCCCAATGCCCTTGCCCCTATCCCTATATTCATGAATTCGTTGGAATATTTGGGAGCAATTCCCTGAGAACTCGCCTGAAAAACAACGGCTAAGAAAAATAATAAATAAAAATATCCCCTGATAATCATAAGATTAGTACACAACCCAAGTGCAAAGTAAATAGAAAAAGGATAGCTAAATATAATGCAAATAAAAATTCTTGCAATTAATTGAAAATATGTACGGTATCGTACACTGAAATGTCCACTGGTAAATCAAACTACAAGTAAAAACGGGCTTTAACAAACCTTTTGATAAACTTTCAAATAAAAATCAATTGCTTAATCTTTAGAACAAAGGGGCTGTTACGCATAAAAAAGGGCTGTTTTGTTTAAAATAATTTGAAAGGAGGTATTTGGTAATACCTTTATCTTGGCATCACCAAGTACCCGAGTTGAACTTGGTACAGTTTTTCTTTAAGATTGGTGTAATAGGGAAATCAGCGTTGTGTGCAGGATCTGAACATGTGATATGCCTTTCCTTTATGTAACAAAACCAATTTATCTCATGAAAGCTGCAAATACACAAATTCAGATGCGAAAAGGAATACTTGAATGCTGTATTTTACATATAATATCCAGGGAGGAAGTATACGCCAGCGACATGATGGAAGAGCTTAAAGAAGCGAACCTCATCATTGTGGAAGGAACCCTTTACCCGTTGCTCAACAGGCTTAAACAAGCTGGGCTGGTTGGTTACCGTTGGGTGGAGTCCGACTCTGGGCCGCCCCGAAAATATTACGCCATTACGGTGCTTGGATTGGATTTCCTCCGAGACCTATCCAACACTTGGCTCAAACTCAATCATTCGGTAAATACCATCCTTTCAAAAACCTCCACAGCAGGATCCAATGCGGGAGGATCTCCCCTTAGTTAAGTTGCCCACTTATTAAAGAAATAATTCCATGAAAAAGACAATCAGTATCAATATCAGCGGCATTCTGTTTCATATCGAAGAAGATGGGTTTACGACATTGAAAAAATACCTGGATGCAATCAATGAACATTTTTCTCATTATGCAGACAACCAGGAAATCATCACCGATATAGAAAACCGAATCGCTGAGATATTTCTCAGCAATCTAAAAAACAACAAACAGGTCATCACGGCGGAAAATGTCAGCAACCTGATCGTAAAGATGGGGACCATTGCGGACTTTGAAGCGGTGGAAAACGATCTTGATCCTGACCCGGAAGCCAAAAAAGAGGAAAATGATTTCTATAAATACATCACCCCGCCAGATCAACAGGCTGGAAAAGCTTACCGCAAACTTTCCCGATTACCGAACAGTAAGATCTTGGGTGGGGTCTGCGCAGGATTCGCAAACTATTTTTCCATCGATCCACTTTGGATAAGGCTCATCACGATACTGCTTCTCTTCAGTGGCCAAATAAGCATTACACAATTGCCATTTAGTTTGATTTCTGACAGCCTTAGCCTCCGGATATCCTTTGGTCTTTGGACGGTAATCGCCTATGTCTTGCTTTGGGTGATTCTACCTACATCATATGAAAAACCGGAAGACAAAAACATCAAAAAATTATACCGAAACCCCGATGACAGGGTCTTGGGCGGCATTGGCAGCGGTTTAGCGGCCTATTTCAATATAGATGTGCTTTGGGTAAGATTAGCCTTCGTGGGATTGATATTTGCAGGCGGCTCGGGATTTGTGCTGTACATTATTCTCTGGATTATCACCCCTACGGCCAAATCAATCACCGAAAGGATTGAAATGAAAGGGGGTGCTATCACCCTGACCAATATTGAACAGACCATTCAGGAGAACCTCAACCCCGAAAACCCCGCTAAGGAATCAGCCGGAAGAAAATTGCTTATGGCTCCATTCCGTATTTTGGGCGAAATTATCAACGGATTGGGCAAGGCACTCGGTCCCTTCGGGAAGTTTTTACTGGAATTTATCCGGGTGGTTTTTGGCCTGGTCATTTTCTTTATAGGAACCACGGTGATCATTTTGCCGCTGTTATTTTTGGGCATTTACACTGAGTTGCTTACCAACAATGATTGGGGGTATTTCTTCGAAGGCTTCCCCATTGACGCTGTCTCAGAACTAATCCCGGTTTGGTTGGCCATTGCAGCATCGGTTTTGGTGTTGATTCCGGGAACCGTCGTCACTTTATTGGGTATCAGTGTCCTTATCAAACGCAGTATCATTGATGCTCGCTTGGGGTTCATCGCTTTTGGAATTTGGATTCTGAGCATTTTGATCTGTGCGTTTCAAATCCCCAAAGTGGTCAACCAGTTTAGGGAACAAGCCAGCTTGGAGGTGGATAAAAGCATTACCCTTCCAGACCAAACGTTAGTTCTAAATACCATGGGTTCGGATTCGAGTACCGAATTCGGAGGGGTGACCCTTGTTCTCAAAGGTTACGATGGGGAAGTGGCCCTTTTAGAACAGACCTATACCTCTAAGGGAAGGAATCAAGAAGAGGCATTGAAAAACGCTTCAGAGGTTTCCTACGAGTATATGCTCACAGACAGCACCCTTTCATTTCAGAAGAACTTGGTCTTTCCTAACCTCGCCAAAAACAGGGGACAATACCTCCGTCAGACTTTGCTAGTTCCGTATAATACCCCCTTTGTAATGGAAAGATCACTTCTTCCTATCCTGAGAAGTACCATCAGTGCCGGCGGGTACAAAAACAGGGATGTAAACGGGAAAAACCATTGGGTCTTCCATGAGGAAGGATTGCTTTGCCTGACTTGTACCAAGGAACAAAAAAATACGGAACTGGACAGTTTGACCAGACTCAGGTTTCAAGACAGCTATTTTATGACCAAATAAGCCCCCAAATTGTGGACTTAATTCAGTATATTTGATTGAAAAATAGCAAGGCATGAATGTAAAGGTGAAGTTTCTAGGGGCTGCGGGTACGGTGATTGGGTCCAGGTTTTTATTGGAAGTGGATAAGCTAAAAATATTGGTGGATTGTGGCTTATTTCAGGGACTCAAAGAATATAGACTAAGCAACTGGGATTCTTTTCCCATAAATCCAGCTGAAATTGACATGGCCTTTTTGGTGCATGGGGAAGAAAAAACCACAGATACGCTGGCACAACTCTTGAAAGAAAAGTTGGACTGGAATCCCATACAGCCCAATTACCTGGAATCCTTTGAACTGTTTTCAGATATTTGAATCATTTGTTCTCCAGCAAACCAATCTACTCAAGTTATGAAATCCACTTTGATCCTATTTCTATACATTTTCTTGGGTCTTGGATTGGTCATAAGTTGTAGATCGCCCAAAGAAAAAGCCCAGGGTATTCACGGGCAGCTTTTTTGGGTTGAAGGGAATTTGATGCCACAGGCATCTGAGGAAGGCACTGGTCCTGTAGAAAAAATTCTTAGACAGGGCGTGCAGCGTACCCTGAAAATCCACTCCCTGACACATATCGATCAATTGTCCATTGGGGATTATTTGATAGGGAATATCCAAACTCCTGAAATAACTAGCATTCTAACGGAAACGGATGGTTCCTACCGCATTGAATTGCCCATCGGAAAATATTCCTTGTTCACCGTTGAGCAGGATGGCTTTTTTGCCAATACGTTTGACAGTGAAAACCACATCAATCCGGTAGAGGTAAAAGCAGGTGAATGGAGCCGGTTTGATATTATCATCAATTATAAAGCTGTATATTAGGCAAGTAATTAAAACAGCAAACTAATTACCTTTCCAGAACAAGCGTATTTCGCAGAAACTTTACTTTTTTTTCTAGCCTCTTGCAACCTTTGGGGGGATAGTTGTATCTACACTATTGAAACACCATCATCATGTTTTTGAGCAAAACCTTTACCAAAGAACCGGATATCGTCAAAAGATGCCTCAGAGGAGATAGAAAAGCCCAACGCGAACTTTACGAAGCTTATGCGGGGATATATCTCTCCCTCTGTCTTCGGTATGTGAAAAACAGCATGGTGGCTGAGGATGTGATGATAGAGGGATTTATGAAAATCTTTGAAAAACTGTCTCAATTTGAAGGAAAAGGAAGTTTGGAAGGTTGGATGCGGAAAATCATGGTGACTCAGTCCCTGCTTTATCTTCGAGACAATAAAAACCTGTTGATGGAAATAAACCTCGATGGACAAGAAAATTCACCTTCTTTGGGCGTTACCGATGAGGATATAAATTGTCAGGATTTATTGCAGCTGATCGCTGAACTTCCCGTCGGCTTCCGTACGGTATTCAACCTTTATGCAATCGAAGGATATTCGCACAGGGAAATACAGGATTTGCTTGACATCTCCGAAAGCACTTCAAAATCCCAACTCAGCAGGGCAAGGGTTGCCCTGAAAAATCGCCTGTCGGAGGAATCTAACCAATTAAAAGACAACAAAAACCATGGATGATAAAAAGCTAGATGCTTTGTTTCGGGAAAAACTCAGCAACCATGAGATACAGCCTTCTCCCAATTCGTGGTTCAAACTAGCGCCACAGCTTGATGAGGAAAAAAAATCACGCAGGCTAATCTGGGGTAACTATGCCGCTGGCTTTCTTATACTTCTGGGTATGGGGATTGGTATCCAGTATCGGGATCGAATCCTTCCTGATTTGGGAAAGGAAATGGTTACTGAAATTCCTTCGGCACAAGTTCCGGTGCCATCTCCTTTAGGTCAAGTGGAAAAGGTCACTGTGCCTGAAGTTTTTGGGACACCATACACTGCACCCACGGATAAGCCGACTCAGAAAGAATTCTCTCCTTCCACACCCACTCCAACCGACAGACCGGGCAACCAAGTGGCTTCTCTACCCATTTATCCCTTGGAGCGTAAGGAAATACCCCTTCCTCCGCTTGATCAGCGAGAAGAAGTGTCAACGGATGGCATAGCCTTTGAACAGGTATTAATTTCTATAGACATGAAGAAAGATCTTCCTGAAGTAAATGCCCCAGAAAATGGGATCGCCTATACCGTTAAGATCGTGTCGAGGGGATATGCCATTGCGCCTGATAAAGGCCAACTGGTAGAAGACCTCGAAAACAAACTGGAAAAAATTGGGGGATTTTTGACAAAAGTAGACAAGGGATTTGGGGATTTACAAGACGCCAAAAACGAATTGCTTTTCCAAGTAATGGCCCGGAAGAAAGAGAAATAAACAAAAAATGTATATGAAAAAGTACTTCACTGCCTTGTTTTTTATGATCCTGATCCAACAGGTGTTTGGGATCCAGGATCAACAAAATAACCTCGCAAAAAATGACAGCATTATTGTGGAATTTGGAAAATCCGGAAAACTGGTTGTCGTGATTGACAATCCTGAAGATTTTGAGCGGCTAAAACAAATGAATATCAACCAAATTATCCAGGAACTGAACCTTCCTTCACCAGAAAAAAACGGGGTTCAAACCGTGGTCGAAATCAATTACAAAGATGGGAAAAGGGAGATTTTACGCATTTACGAAGATGGCACGGAGACTGAAGTTTCCTTCGGCCGTTATCGGCTTATCGTGGATGAATCGGGATCAAAAACCAAGGTAAAGATGGAGTCCAGTCCCAAAGAAAAAAAGGATCCCTCCTTTCGGACCTATTTTAGTGGAGATCTCGGTATCAACAATTATTTTGAAGATGGCGGGATACCCGGACCCGGCGCACCCTATGCCGTCAAAGGTTGGGGAAGTTGGAATGTAGGGCTAAACTGGATGGCGAGTCAAAAGTTGGACGAAGGTCTCTATTGGGACTTTGGTTTAGGTGTCCAGTGGTATAATTTCAAGTTTGAAAATTCGAGAATTCAAGCCTTGGCTACTGAAAACGATGTTGAATTTATTGACAGAACCGATGTGAACGGCTTTAAAAGCAAAGTTTCCGCCTCTTACCTGACCGTTCTCACCATGCTTAAGTATGATTTCGGGAAAAAGAACGGAAATGGCCGAGAGGGCCTCCGGGTAGGGCTTGGCCCGTATGCGGGATATCGCCTTGGCGGCAGAAGTAAATTTGTCTACCGCGAACTTGGTGGCTCTGGCAGAAGAAAAGAAAAAGAATCAGCAGGCACCTATCTGAGCAATTTCAGATATGGATTGAGGGGTGAGGTTGGATTCAGAAGCATTACCTTCTTCACCACTTACGATTTCAATCCTTTCTTTCACAAAGACTTACAACCTTCCGTTTCTCCGATTGTCTTCGGCATAGTGTTTTAATAAATGACTTCCTGTAAAATCTATCCTATCATGAAAAACACATCATTTTACATTCCTATTGCCTTTGGCTTTCTTCTCCTGATTGCCATTCCTTCCTTTGGTCAGGAAGTCATTGAAAAAACTTTTTCCAGAATAGAATTACTGGAAATGGAAATTGCGGGTGTCGATGTCATTTACACTGGGGTTCCGGGAGAAAGTGAGATCAAACTAAGTGCGCTATTTGGGAAAAATGAAGAGGTCGGCAGATCCTTCTTCATGGTCACCGCAGGCAATACCCTTAAGATTTCTTACAAAAGCGAAAACAAAGAATCTATAGAACAGGAAAAACGGTTCATCCACTTGAAAGGACCCGAGAATCTTCAGATTTCTATCCGAAACACGTCAGGGCTGATCGGAGTAAGTCAAGTCAGTGCCCGTGAGACCAAACTATCCGTCAGTTCCGGAAAGATCAATGTCCAGCAGGTAAGGGGAAACTTGATACTAAAAGCTAACTCGGGAAAAATAGAAGCCAGTGAAATCGAGGGAGACCTTTCCTGTACCATTACTTCCGGGGTGGCAGAGATAACCCAGGTTAGTGGCAATGCCAACATCAACGCAAATAGCGGATCTTTGAAAATAACCGATATTCAAGGACTTGTAAATGCGAAGATTTCTTCGGGCAATTTGCGGTTGGAAAATGTGGGGGAATTGGGGCAGATAACCGTCTCTTCCGGCAGTGTTCGGGCGGTTGACTGTGGATTGGGTGGAAAGACCTCCCTGGAGGGTTCTTCCGGCAGCATTGACATTCAGACTGTCTCACCGCTGGATCAATTCAACTATAACTTCAAAGCAGGCAGTGGGTCTCTTCGGGTAGGTACGGTATCCAACCCCAAAGACCTAACCATAGAAAACGGCTCTGAACATACGATCGTGGGATCCATCAGCTCAGGATCTTTGCATATTCGAAACATGTAGTTTTCTCAGGTGGTATATGAAATCAGAGATCTTCTCTTCTACTGATTTCATATACCTTCCCTTTTGCTTCATTTTTCAAACGAAGACCTGAGATGATGCGTTCCGGAGTGGGCTTACCCAGAGAGACTACCATAAGACAAGTTGCATAAGCGAGCGTAAAACCTGGATTCTCAAAGAAAAGTAATCCGACCGTGGAAAGAAACCCAACAAATAAAAGTATCCAATACCGCTCCATGGTGACTACCACGTAGATTGAAAACCTTTCGTCAAAACTTAAAGACGCTACTCGGGCAAATTTTAAACCCTGATTGAACCGGATTTGTTGAATCAACAGACCCCCAAACGCCAGAATCAGCAATAGGTATTTGAATAGTTCCGGCAGGTTTGGTATTGATAGCGATTTGGACTGTCCGGTGGTATAGAGATAAGCGTAAGAAAAAAAAGGCAATGGGATCACAATCAGCAGCAACACATTCCGCTCCAATACCCTGTATTTCTTTTTTAGCTCATCCGTTTCTAACATATGGGGTTGGCGAACTATTCAATATTGATTTTTATCTCCCCACTCTTTGGCTTGGAAGAACAACAAAGGATGTATCCCGCTTCGATTTCATTTTCGCTTAGTCCGGCGTCTTCATCCATAGTTACTTTTCCTGAAAGCAATCTGCCCCTACATGCTGTACACAAGCCACTTTGGCAGGAATAAGGCATGTCGATATCCAGCTCCAGCCCTGCTTCTAGTATGGTCTTGTCCGGAGTGACATCAAAGGTGTAGGATTGACCTGCTACTAGGACCGTTACCTCTTGGGTGATTTGTTGATCTCCTTCCTCCTCACTTCCTGTTTTCTCTTTTGAATCAATGTAAAAATTTTCAGTGAGCATTGATTCTTTGGCTACACCCAATTCCGCCAGTGCATTTTTGGCAGCTTCCATCATTACCTGGGGACCACAAAAGAAAAACCTTTCCTGATAGGTCGTGTCGGCTAATAAGTCACTTCCAAATTTCCGTATTTCTTCTGCTCCTATTCTTCCCTTAGTTCCGGACCATGTAGCTCCAGGCTGACTAAGCTGGTGGTAAACGTGAATTCTACCGGGGTATTGGTTACCCAGATTTTCCAATGCGGATTTGAATATGATTTGCTCCTCATTCCTACTCCCATACAGCAAACTTACTTTAGCGTCTGGCTCATTGATCAAGATGGATTTAGTAATACCCAAAATAGGCGTAATGCCACTTCCTGCCACAATCATCCCGTAATGTCTTCTGTTTTTTGAATGATAGTCGCAGGTAAAATTACCCATGGGACGCATCACGGTTATCTTTTTGCCCGGAAAAATAAGATCATTCATGTAGTTGGACACTACTCCCCCTTGGAGTCTTTTCACTGTAATTCCCGGAAACGGGTCAACAAACGGAGAGGTACACAAACTATACGACCTTCTTTCCTCTTTCCCGTTTATCATCAAAATAATGGTGAGAAACTGACCGGGCAAATAATCAAGGTGCGGCTCCGGTTGATCAAAATAGACGGTAACTGCATCGGCAGTTTCCCTGACGACTTCTCTTACCTGTAAGGTAAGGTATTGGGAAGAAGCTTCTTTTTCCTCCGGGTTTTTTTTGAATAAATTAAACAACATGTGGTGACAATTTTTTATACTATTTCGAATTGGCAATGCAAAATTAATTGGAAAAGGACATATACGGTACTATTTCAGCAGTAAAATTGTCCATTTCCCAACCTTAACTCATTCAGCCAATGAAAGGTTCTTAAACTATTTAACATTTTTTTTACTAAAATTGTAGCATTTCGACTACTTTCAACGTATCGGTGCTGAAAACTAATAAGATCCAACAATGATTGCGAAAGAAAAGAAAAAGAAACAAATAGTTTCCAGTTTAAAAGCTGCATTGCCACTGCTAATTGCGCTGGGAATGATGTCTTGCCTGAATGATCAGGACATGGGGAATGAAATTACTCCTATTGCCTATGTTTCCTTTTATAATGGGTCAACTCTGGCTGACGAATTGGCCATTCGGGTAGACAACAACGCCTATCCCCGTCAATACCTACCCTTCAAATTTGGAACCTATATTGATTACGGCAATTTCTATACCGGCGACCGTAATTTTTCATTTGGAAAATTGGGTACTGTCACCAGCCTACTGGACACGGTGATTACGCTCAAAGCAAGTCAAACTTACTCTGTATTCCTAGCTGATGAGGAGGATTTGTTGCTGCCGATTGTCGTAGAAGATAAACTGATTAATCCGGGAGAAGGTAAAGCGCTCATCCGGCTGGCCCATCTCTCCCCAGACACCGCCGAAGTAGACTTGTCGATGGGACGCGGGGGAACAGTCGTTTTTGAAGGAAGCTCCTACAGGGAAGTGGGGGATTTCAAAGTGATTGACAGCGGGACTACTTTACTTAAGCTCAAAGATGCCCAATCGGGAGTAACACTGGTAACCACAGCGGAGACAATTTTTCGCTCTGGGAGAATATACACCTTGGTAATCAGGGGGCTACAAAAAAACAGCCAAGACGCTGCCAACAACCTTGAGATTCAAGTTATCAGAAACTACCCAAACTATTAAGATCATCCCGGAACAGTTATTTGCTGTTCCGGGATTTTTTCCAAGTGGTATTTCTATTAGCAACCTGTGTGCTTAGTCCTTTGGTAAATAAAGACGATAGGTCCGTCTATTTTCAGTTTAAAGGGTTAATTTTGCCTCACTTCCACCAAAACAGACACGCATGGATCTTTCCCATTTGACGGCAGTTTCTTCAATCGACGGCAGATATGGCTCTAAAACTGCCTCGCTAAGGGCGTATTTTTCAGAGTTTGCGTTGATTAAATATCGGGTCAAGGTTGAGGTGGAATATTTTATAGCACTCTGTGAGTTGCCGCTTCCGCAGTTGGCCAAAGTGGATCACGGCATTTTCGCCGCGTTGAGAAAACTGGCGGATAACTTTTCAGAAGAAGATGCACTTGCTATCAAAGAGACGGAAAAAGTGACAAACCACGATGTCAAAGCGGTTGAGTATTTTCTGAAGAACAAGTTTGAAGAGCTAGGTCTAAGTCACTATCAGGAATTTATCCATTTTGGATTGACCTCCCAGGATATCAATAACACTGCCATACCCCTAATGATTCGTGACGGGTGGAAAGATACATTGTTGCCGGCACTACGCCAGGTAATGGAGGATTTAAAACAGCGGGTAAAGGAATGGAAAGAAATCCCCATGTTGGCCAAAACCCACGGGCAGCCAGCCTCCCCTACCCGGCTTGGCAAAGAATTTCAGGTTTTCGTTACCCGGTTGGAAAATCAACTTGTTTTATTTGATCAGGTACCCCATGCGGCCAAATTCGGGGGAGCCACAGGTAATCTCAACGCGCACTACATTGCCTACCCAGAAATCGACTGGTCAAAATTTGCCACGAATTTTGTGCGGGATTATTTGGGCCTCACGCGCAGTTACCCTACTACCCAAATTGACCATTACGATCATCTGGCGGCTCAATTTGACGCCATGAAGCGGATGAATACCATTTTATTGGATTTTTCGAAAGACATATGGCAATATATCGCCATGAGTTACTTCAAACAAAAAATCAAGCCGGGGGAAATAGGTTCCTCGGCCATGCCGCATAAAGTAAATCCCATAGATTTTGAGAATGCCGAAGGAAATCTGGGTGTGGCCAATGCCCTGCTTGAATACCTGGCAGGAAAGCTTCCTATAAGCCGTCTCCAAAGGGACCTGACAGACAGTACGGTTTTACGTGTGATTGGGGTTCCTCTTGCCCATATGCTGATCGCATACCAATCGCTTAACAAGGGAATAGGAAAACTGGAGCTAAATCAGGGAGCCATCAACAAAGACCTGGAAGACAACTGGGCTGTGGTAGCGGAAGCCATTCAGACCATTTTACGCAGAGAGGGCTATCCAAAACCGTACGAAGCTTTAAAAGAACTTACCCGAACCAACAGCACCATCACAGCAGATGCTATCAAAACGTTCATTCACAGCCTCGAGGTGTCAGAAAAAGTAAAACAGGAATTACTCGTAATCAGCCCGTTCAATTACACGGGGAAATAAAGCACTATTTTCAATAAACACACCAAACCTGTTGTTCTTGTTTGTGTAACCTTACACTCTTAAAGGGTATTCAGCTTGGTGTATTTGTAAAGAACGGGTTCAACCCGCAGCCTTTTTTCACTTAAGGTATAATACCCCTTGCCATCCTGAAAAAATGTAACAGCCTCTCCTTGGGGCTCAGGCGTATAAGGCAACAGAATCGGTTCTCGGGATAAGGCCTCGGGAACTGTTTCACCTTGTCTTCTATCCCAATAGTAAATAACCCAATAATTTTTGATCACGATTTGAAGGCCATCTTTAGATATATCCCCAGCCACTGACATCGTAATAGGAAGTTTCATTACTTTTTTCAACTTTTTTTCGGGCGTTCTATCCCAAAGTTTATCCGCTGTCACAGTATAAAGGGTATTGCTGGAATCACGCTTTGAGAGGATAAATAAATCTCCGGAAAGCGGGTCTACCATAAGGGTCTCGGCATCTCTGGCTCCATCGGGATATTTCAGGGTAATCTTTTCGGGATTCACATAGATTTCATTTTGCCATGACTTCGGCTCCGGAAAACGGAAAAGCCGAATATCGCTGTACTTGGAATCATTGTCACCAATGTCCCCTACATAGACATAGGATTGATTGGATTTTAGACCCGGTCCTATTGCTATATCTTCCCAATCACGATTAGTTACTCCCTCCAAAAAAATCCTTCCTTTATCTTTTCCCAACGTATCGAGCATATAGAGGACGGCATCTCCCCCACTGTCATTGTGGGTATATAGGATATTTGGATGGGTCCGGGAATAAACCAATCCACTTGCTTCATCTATCTGCTTATTCTGGATCTTTGAGACGGCCTTAGGGGGAGAAAAGAGCGTATCCACTACTTGGGGATCGAGTCGAATGGTGAATTTTTCCTGCATCTTCTCCGCAATCAAAAATGGAATAATTGAAAATGCAAAAATGATCTTTAAAAACAAATCCGTGTAAAATTTCATATATCGGTAATATCAAGAGAAAGACCAACTGAATCCCTCAAAGCATTTATTTAAAGAAATCATTTTGGTTATAGGTTGATTATTACCCGTAATCATGAAGGTAAACGATATCGGGGTGATTTTTATCTAAATGCCAACCGCACTTTCCTGCCTATTAGAAATAACGAAAAAAACGGCCCTAATATTAGAACCGTTTTTTTGTCTACTTATACAAATATTGACAATTAATCTGCATTTTCCTTTTTAGTGACGCTGATGGTAAGTTCATCTCCTTCTCCACTGTAGTCTGCCAGAATCACATCACCCTCGGAGAGTTCTCCTTTCAGGATTTCTTCCGCAATGGCATCTTCCAAATATTTCTGAATGGCTCTGTTGAGCGGCCTCGCACCATACTGTTTGTCGTATCCTTTTTCTGACAGGAAGTCTTTTGCCTCATCGGTTAATCTTATTTGATATCCCATGTCCGTAATCCGGGCAAACAACTTACCTAGACTGATGTCAATGATTTCGTGAATGTGATCCTTACTAAGGCTGTTGAATATAACCACGTCGTCAAGTCTGTTCAAAAACTCGGGGCTAAAGGACTTTTTCAAGGCACTTTGAATAGTTGATTTCATGACGTCGTCCATGTTATCTTCTTTTGCCTTAGAAGCAAAACCGATACCTGAACCGAAATCTTTGAGATCTCTAACCCCTATATTGGACGTCATGATGATGATGGTATTCCTGAAGTCTACCCTTCTTCCCAAACCATCTGTTAAGATTCCGTCATCAAGTACCTGGAGCAGAATATTGAAAACATCGGGATGGGCTTTTTCGATTTCATCCAAAAGAACAACCGAATAGGGTTTTCTTCTTACTTTTTCAGTAAGTTGGCCACCTTCCTCATATCCAACGTAACCTGGAGGTGCTCCCACAAGGCGTGAGACACTGAATTTTTCCATGTACTCTGACATGTCGATTCGTATCAACGCATCTTCCTTGGCGAAGAGGTAGATAGCCAGCATTTTTGCAAGTTCAGTTTTCCCAACGCCTGTCGGACCCAGGAACACAAAAGAGCCGATCGGTTTTTTCGGGTCTTTCAACCCTACCCGGGTTCGCTGAATTGCTTTTGTCAATTTCTTGATGGCATCCTCCTGACCCACCACTTTATTCTTTAGCTCTGTACCCATGTTCAAGAGCTTAACTCCTTCATTTTGGGCGATTCTCTTAGCAGGTATGCCGGTCATCATCGCAATGACCTCCGCTACATTGTCTTCTTCTACAACGTATCGTTTGGTCTTGCTTTCTTCTTCCCACTTTGCCTTCGCATTTTCCAACTGTTCGAGCAACTTCTTCTCCCGGTCTCTTAACTGAGCAGCCTCCTCATATTTTTGAGATTTTACGACCCGGTTTTTTTCTACCTTGATATTCTCGACTTCTTCTTCCAGCCGGAGGATATCCTCTGGAACATGAATATTATTGATGTGGACTCTTGCTCCTGCCTCATCGAGTATATCGATGGCTTTGTCAGGCAAAAATCGGTCTGAAATATATCGATCGGATAAATTAACACATGCTTGAATGGCCTCAGGAGTGTATATAACGTTGTGGTGATCTTCGTACTTGTCCTTGATGTTTTCCAAAATCTGGATAGTCTCTTCCCGAGAGGTGGCATCTACCATGACCATCTGAAACCTCCTGGCCAAAGCCCCGTCCTTCTCTATGTACTGACGGTATTCGTCTAAAGTAGTCGCACCGATACATTGGATTTCGCCGCGGGCAAGAGCCGGCTTGAACATGTTCGATGCATCCAACGATCCGCTTGCACCTCCAGCTCCGACAATGGTATGCAGCTCGTCTATAAACAAGATCACATTGGGTGATTTCTCAAGCTCATTCATTACAGCTTTCATACGCTCTTCAAATTGCCCCCGGTATTTGGTGCCTGCGACAAGGGAGGCAAGATCCAAGGTCACGACTCTTTTGTTGAAAAGGACGCGCGATACTTTTTTCTGTACAATTCGGAGAGCTAGACCTTCGGCTATGGCCGTTTTTCCAACTCCTGGTTCACCTATCAGGATGGGATTGTTCTTTTTCCTTCTTGACAAAATCTGGGCTACCCGCTCTATTTCTTTTTCTCTTCCAATTATCGGATCGAGTTTGTCGTCTTCTGCCATGCGGGTAAGATCTCTTCCGAAATTGTCCAACACGGGAGTTCTTGATTTTTCCGCCGTACCGCTTTTGGTACTTCCGGAAGATCCGCTGGAAGATCCGAATAATTTGGACCCTTCGTCATCGGAATCATCCGCTTCTGTTCCTGATCTAGGTGTTTGGTCTGTTTGGAATTCAAGCATTTCTTTTACAGCATCATAAGTGGCATCAAATTTCTGCAAAATTTGGGTCGCAATGTTATCCTCGTCCCGAAGGATGGAAAGCAGCAAATGCTCGGTGCCAATGAGTTGGCTCTTGAATATTTTTGCTTCCAAATAGGTGATTTTCAACACCTTTTCAGACTGTCTGGTCAAAGGGATATTTGCTAAATTTTTAACATTATGGTTAGCAGTACCTTTAACAGCCCTTTCTACGGAATTTCTCAATTCATCCAAAGGAACACCCAATTTCTTAAGAATGGAAACAGCGACACCTTCACCCTCACGGATCATTCCCAACAGGAGATGTTCCGTGCCTATGTAATCATGTCCCAATCGCAAAGCTTCTTCACGACTTAGGGAAATTACTTCCTTGACTCTATTTGAAAATTTCGCTTCCATCTATATCTTTTCTAATGAGCTTTTCAATTCAATTTATAAACTATCAAATTTATGTTAAAACGCAATAGTTTTACGTATTGTTCAATTTCTTTTTTGCGGCGAGGTTCAATTTGTCTTTTGACTGGGGTCCCTCGCAAAACAGCAAATCAACGATGCTGAGGTTAGGAACAAAGTCTAAGCCAAATAACTGAGGATAAGGTTTCGGAGCGTAATATTCCCATTCCCAATACCGACATTTCGTATCCAACAGCCCTCTGATATCCTTTTGATCTGATTCATTGGAAGTTTCTTCCGTTATTTCCATTTTGACAGTAACCTTGAGGAAATGTAGACAAATTGTCAGCAATTCCCAGTTTAACTCCCAAAGAAAAGATTTGTTCCTAAGAAAAACTTCTTCGAAGGATGGGTAAATATATTCAAAAAAGGGGGCTTTTCCATAGGCGCTTTGTAATCCCCTCAAATGAACATTCAGCCATTTCTGCTGGTAATCAATCCTAACATCCCTATACTTGGTATTTTTAGTTCCTTTCAAGACCGGCACACTCAGCAATTCCACCTTGTTGGAAAGCAGGATTTCAAATCTGTTTCGATAAGTCTGCTTGACAAACGGATCATTCAATGAAAAGCTGATACATGGCGCATTTTTCACCAAGCTGAAGAATTCCAGATTAGGCAGATAAAAAAGGTCGGCCACCACGCCATTCGATCCGATTTTTCGGTTAAAATCCATATACCCTTTTTCTCTGCTGTGTGTGCCATCAAGTGATTTCATTAATCTGTCCTTTGCCCTGTCTTACTATTTCTATTTCTTCCCCGGTACAGTCGATGACCGTTGATGCAACGTTATTGCCAAATCCTCCATCAACAACTGCATCTACTATATCCTTGTATTTTTCATAGATAAGCTCAGGATCAGTGCTGTATTCTATGACATCATCTTCGTCCCTTATTGAAGTAGTTAGGATCGGATGCCCCAATTCCTTTACCAAAATCCTTGGGATGGGGTGGTCAGGTACTCGGATCCCTACCGTTTTTTTCTTGTTGTTGAGCATTTTTGGGACTTTATTGTTTGCTTCCAATATAAAGGTAAAGGGACCTGGTAGGGCCTTTTTCATCAATTTAAAAACCGAAGTGCTCAATGCCCTGGTAAATTCAGCAATATTACTCAGATCGTAGCAAATAAATGAAAAGTTGTGCTTTTGGGGCTTCACTCCCTTTATCTGACATACCCTTTCGACTGCTTTTTGGTTGAAGATATCACATCCCATACCATATATGGTATCAGTTGGATAAATAATCACACCGCCATCCCGGAGAATGTCCACAATTTTCTGGATGCGCCTGGGGTCAGGGTTTTCCGGGTAAATTCGTATCAATTCTGCTGGCATTTTTTTTTCCTTTGGTCATGCACTAACAAAATTAACCTTAAAGCACTAAATTTATTTACGTAAAGTAAAGCAATTAATTCAAAAAAAAAGGAAGACACCTTTAATTTAAGTAATAAAACTGATTAGTTCAGCCCTTAGTGATGTAAAGGAGACATATTTGAGTCTACAAAGACAGAAACCGAGACTTGGGTATCGCTGCAAAAGAGATATCATATAACCTTGGATTGGGTTTGAAATTTAAAATTCCTTCGCTTCTCAAAAATCCAATGTGAATTTTAAATGTTAACTTTGAAGATCATACTGATTTCAACATGGGGAAACAGTTTCTCTAATCCAACAAGTCCCACGAAGCATAGTTTAAAAAATGATTACAGACAAGAAAAGTAAATTCCTGATGATTGGCGTCATTGCGTTTTCCGTACTCTTTACTTCGCTTTCCTTTTATTTTTATCAGGCATTTTTTTCTGCCAACACCCTGGTGGACTCTGAGGAGTCAGTCCTGCTTAAAATCCCACGAAACGCTGATTTCGAGCAAGTTAGGGACAGCCTCATTCAACAAGGCATCATCAACGACTTGGTTACCTTCAGTTTTGTGGCAAAGATAATGGACTATCAAGAGGCTGTAAAACCCGGCCTTTACGAGATAGCTCCCAAGTTGACCAACCGCAAATTGGTTCGACTGCTTCGGTCCGGCAGACAGACACCAGTCAATGTTACCTTTAACAACGTCCGCACAGACGGGGACTTGGCCGAAAAAATTACCCGAAACCTGGAAATAGAAGCAGCTGATTTCTTGCGAATTTTGCAAGATAGTGCGCATGTAGCCAAATTTGGCTTTAAAAAAGAGACTGTTCTTTCACTTTTTATTCCCAACACCTACGAGGTGTACTGGAATGTCACCGCCATCGACCTCTTTGACAGGATGTATGAAGAAAACAACCGGTTTTGGACAGATGAACGCAAGGCAAAGGCTGCCGGGCTGGGGATGGACCTTGTAGAAGTGTCCACCCTGGCATCCATCGTACAGGCAGAAACCAGCAAAGCCGATGAACGTCCCAAAGTAGCCGGTGTTTACTTAAACAGACTCAAGCTAAACATGCCCCTTCAGGCCGACCCCACCCTAATCTTCGCCATTGGCGATTTTGAAATCAAGCGCGTTCTGAACGTGCACAAAGAAATTGAAAGTCCCTATAATACCTACAAATACACGGGGTTGCCGCCGGGTCCCATCAACCTGCCGGATATCTCCGCACTGGAGGCAGTTCTTACTCCCCAGCGGCACAGTTACCTGTATTTTTGCGCCAAGGAAGACTTTTCCGGATACCATGCATTTGCTACCAACTTGAGGGACCACATGATCAATGCACGCAGGTATCAGCAAACCCTCAATGCTGCAAAAATCTTTAACTGATATGTTTTCATATGACACAACGATACGTGTACGCTATGCCGAAACGGACCAAATGGGCTACGTATATTACGGCAACTATGCCATGTATTATGAAGTGGGGCGGGTCGAGGCGATGCGAAGTTTGGGATTTTCGTACGGCAAAATGGAAGAAAGCGGGATTATGATGCCCGTCTTGGAAAACCGCAGCCGATTTTTATTGCCCGGCAAATACGACGAACTGCTTATAATCCGGACTCAAATAAAGGAAATGCCCGGGGTAAGAATCAGATTTCATTATTATATTTACAATCAAGCGGAGGAACTTATCAACGAAGGTGAGACCCTACTGACCTTTCTCAAGACAGATACACATCGCCCATGCAGGCCTCCATCAAATCTTTTGGAGCTGCTGCGTCCGTATTTTAGTACATAAAATGGAATTCAACACCGGTGAATAAATTGTATATAGATCTTGTCCGCAAACTGCATGCACAGGCACTCAGACTCAAGCCAATTCATTTTGGCAATCCTGACCAAAACGTGTATGATGTGGGCAAAATTTTTTTCAGACAACTTCAAAAGGATGAGATATTCGAGCGTGCAAGTGCCATGGCTTTCAGTTTTACCGTGGCCATGTTTCCGCTGTTGCTATTTCTGCTCAACATAATTCCCTATATCCAGATATTCTTCCACGATGTAAGCACCTCCAATATCCTGCTTTTTGTCGAGGATATCCTACCTGAAAACATTTATGCCGAAGCTTCGCCTACCATTTTGGATATCATCAGCAAACCAAGGCAAAGCTTGCTTTCCTTGGGATTCTTCTTCGCCCTCTATTTGTCAACCAACGGAGTAATGTCACTGATGAATGCCTTTAACTCGGTATACAAAACAAAGGAAAACAGGGGCTTTTTTCATACCCGGCTGATTTCAGTCAGCATCATTCTGGTACTTGTGCTAAGTATTTGTGGGGGGGTTGTTGTCATGGTGATAGGTAACAATCTGATCTATAAGCTTTCTACCTTGGAGTTTGTCAACAACACCCTGTATGTTTACCTCTTGCTCTTTTTTAAATTTTTTGTCCTGCTGCTCCTTTTTATGATTGCGACCTCATTTATTTTTCGTTTTGCCCCTGTGGTGCATGACAAATGGCGCTTTTTTTCAACAGGGTCTATTACCGCCGCATTGCTGATAAACCTGAGTTTTTATGCATTCACCTATTACCTTAATAATTTCGCCAGCTACAACAAACTCTACGGGTCCATCGGCACCATGATAGCCCTTATGTTTTGGTTATGGATTACTTCTATCATCGTTTTGATTGGCTTTGAGATCAATGTGAGTTTGGATATAGCCGCAGAAAGAAAAAAACGGCGGTTGTCATCTAAATATAGAATTCCGCGAGATTATTAGCATAGTCAGCCTAGACTGGTTAATTTTATGCAAAAATAACCAGCGTCCAAGTACTCTTATTCCGATCACAAAACATAGTCTTGGCAACTGGGTGACCCGCACTATTGACATTTCAGAGACACTTGCCAACTGAATGAAAACAAAACTCCAACATGTCTTTTTATGGAAACTACCAAAAATATTTTTATCGCAACTGCCCAACCTTTCAGTGGAAAATCCATCATCGCCCTAGGCTTGGTAGATTTGCTTCTCTCCAAAGCTCAAAAAGTGGGGTATTTCAAACCCATCATAAACCACAAACCGGAAGTAAAGTTGGATGCGCATATTGACACGTTGATCAATTACTTCAAACTGCCCATTGATTACAACAGGTCCTACGCATTCACGAAAGAGGATGCGAACCTATTAATTGAATCCGGACATCCGGAATACATCATAGATACCATCATCGAAAAATACAAAGCACAGGAATCCATTTACGACATCACCATCATTGAAGGAAGTGATTTTCTGGGAGAAGGTACCGCCTTTGAATTTGACGCCAATGTGATGATCGCAAAAAATCTGGCCGCACCGGTAATCATCGTCATCTCGGGAGAGGGAAAAAGCATAGCCCAAATCACCAATTCAGCCCTTATCACCGTTCAAAATTTCAGAAGCAGGAAAGTTCGCGTAGTGGCCTTGATTGTCAATAAAGCGGCGGCAGAAAAGCTGGAAGAAATCAATACCACTTTGCGGGCTCAATTGCGAAAAGATATTCTATTGACAGTAATCCCACAAATCACAGAGCTGAAAAGCCCCACCATGCTGGAGGTAAAAAAACACCTTAATGCCAAGGTGATGTTCGGCGAAGAGCACATCAACAACCGAGTTGACCACTTTATCTTTGGGGCCATGCAGGTGCCAAACTTCCTGAATCATATCAAAAAAAATGTCCTTATCGTCACCCCCGGAGACCGGTCGGATATTGTATTGGCTACTCTTCAGGCTGATATTTCCCAAAATTATCCCAAAATAGCGGGAATCGTTGTTACCGGAGGTCTTGAACTCCCAGCGTCTGTTGTGCGTCTGATCGGCGGATCAAAAGTATCGATACCCATCTTGGCAGTTTCCGAACCCAGCTTCCATGCAGCTACCAAAGTGGCTGGAATTCATTCCAAAATCCATGCTACCGACATCGACAAAATCCAGACGGCCATTACTGTATTCAGAAAATACATGAATGTGGGCTTACTGGAGAAAGAAATAGCCAATGTAAAACCCTCGGGGACTACCCCGAGGATGTTTCAGTACCAGCTTGTGACCCGAGCTAAAAGCCATAAGAAACATATCGTACTCCCTGAGGGAAAAGATGAACGCATCCTGAAAGCAACTGACCGGCTTATCAAGCAGGGAGTGGTCGATATTACCTTACTTGGCAATGTGGATGAAATCATGGATGCGATCAACCGACTAGGGCTAAGCCTTACTCCAGAAAACTGCCAACTAATTGACCCTCAAAAGTCCATCCATTTTGATGACTACGCAAATACCCTGTTCGAATTGCGAAAAGGGAAAAATATGCTGGTAGGAATGGCCAGAGACCTGATGGCAGATGTTGCCTACTTCGGGACCATGATGGTCCACAAGGGACATGCCGACGGTATGGTATCGGGGGCCGTTCACACTACCGCCCATACCATACGCCCAGCATTGCAATTTATCAAAACACGGCCGGGAATTTCTTTGGTTTCTTCCGTTTTCTTCATGTGCCTCCCAGATCGGGTGACCGTTTTTGGGGACTGCGCCATTAATATCAATCCTACAGCAGAAGAGTTGGCCGAAATAGCCATCTCCTCCGTAGAGACAAGCAGCAAATTCGGCATTGATCCCAAAGTGGCCATGCTGTCCTACTCGTCGGGTACTTCAGGAACAGGCGATGATGTGGAAAAGGTCAGAAAAGCCACTCAAATAATCCGGGAGAAAAATCCTGAAATAAAAGTAGAAGGTCCGATTCAATACGATGCCGCAGTAGACCCCGCCACCGGTAAGCAGAAGATGCCGGAATCTGAAGTGGCAGGAAGTGCCACTATACTCATCTTCCCGGATCTCAACACCGGCAACAATACTTATAAGGCCGTACAGCGGGAATCCGGTGCGGTGGCTATTGGCCCCATCCTACAAGGTCTCAACAAGCCTGTAAACGATCTCAGCCGGGGATGCTTGGTAGATGATATCTTCAATACGGTGGTTATTACAGCCATTCAGGCCCAGGAATAGATTTGGGTTCAATGTACTGGAATTGCTGCTTTGATACACAAAGCCCAACCTATTCAACTCGGTATTATCAATTACTGCGAATTTCTCCATTTAGAAACAACGATTCTCAGTTACCTATGAAAATATTAGTTTTAAACGCTGGCAGCAGTTCACTAAAATACCAACTTTTCGATATGCCGGATGAAAACCCTAAATGCACGGGACTGGTAGACCGAATTGGAATTGATCAATCAACGATCACCCACAAGGTAGATATAGACGGACAAACCAAAACCTATCAGGTAAAAACATCCATTCCGGATCACGAAGTGGCATTGAAAGAAGTTACAAGATTACTGGTGGATCCTGAAAAAGGGGTATTGGCCAATATGGACGAGGTAATCGCCATTGGTCATCGGGTGGTTCACGGTGGAGAAGCTTTTTCGTCCACTACCCTGATTGATGAGGCGGTAAAAGAAAAAATAAAAGAGCTTATCTCGCTGGCCCCTTTGCACAATCCCCCAAACTTTTTGGGAATTACGGTCGCTGAGGGCATTTTTCCATATGCCGCGCAAGTTGCGGTATTCGATACAGCTTTCCACCAAAGCATGCCCCCCCGTGCCTACCGGTATGCCATTCCCAAGGACATATATGAAGATTATGGCATTCGCGCCTATGGCTTTCATGGAAGTTCCCATCAGTATGTCACCCGTCAGGCCATCCTTTTCCTGAAAAAACCTGCTACCAAGATCATCACGGTCCACTTGGGAAACGGATGCAGCATTACGGCTGTCAGAAATGGGCAGTCAATCGATCACAGTATGGGATTGGGCCCCTTGGGCGGACTGGTGATGGGTACGCGGTCGGGAGACATAGACCCGTCCATTATCTTTCACTTGATTCAAGAGCGGGGCTTTTCTCCAAAAGACGTCAGTGAATTGTTGAATAAAAAAAGCGGTATGTTGGGGCTTTGTGGTTTTGGCGATATGCGGGATGTAAAGCAAGCAATTCAGGAAGGAGATCAGGATGCCATTCTCGCATACGAGCTTTATGCGTATCGTATCAAAAAATACATTGGTGCCTATGCGGCAGCCTTAAACGGGCTGGATGCCCTGGTATTTACTGCCGGAGTGGGAGAAAACGATGCCGATATGCGGGCGGCAGTCTGTGCGGAAATGGATTTTTTAGGAATTCAGATAGACCAAAAATTAAATCAGGCCAACCATTCAGGAATTCGGGAAATTAGCCGGTCTTCGTCCAATGTCAGTGTACTTGTGATCCCAACCAATGAGGAACTGGAGATCGGGCAGCAAACTTATTTATTGGTAAAGGAA
>JBBQXZ010000025.1:0-31417 GCA_038209145.1 Cytophagales bacterium
TAGAGGAGTGGCAGAGTGGTCGATCGCGGCGGTCTTGAAAACCGTTGTACCGTGAGGTACCGGGGGTTCGAATCCCTCCTCCTCTGCAATCAAATAGTCAGGCATTCTGCTTGGCTATTTTCATTTCTAGCCGTTGGGGCAGACCTGCGTCCCAGCTCCTCACCAAAATATTCCCCAGACTTGTTTTTTTTGCGTTGAATCAGGGATCCTACACCCATATCCCTGTAATAGGTCTTGATGTGCGCACTATGGGCAAGGTCCAAAAGAGGAATTGAGGCTATTAATTTGGAATTCAAACCCTTGGTCACAAAAATATTTCCTTAATCTTCAATCATATTTTAAAAAAAAATATATGCTTCAAATGAGATTTTCTACCCATTATTCTATAAAGTGGAAGTGGAAATTCTTTATTCATATCTCTTTCAAAACTAATTTTACCCAATATTATTCTTCTCACCCGACCTCAATCCCTCAAACATATCTCCCTGATCGGCATTTGATGGGCAGAGACGATAAGTTCGTCTGCCCGGAGTTGGCGGATTCGTTGGCGGTTAGCTTATGGCGAGACTGTTTTGCTCGAAATTACAATTTACCCTATTCAAGGCATGTAATAAATACAAAAGTGGATTTTTCAGATAAAAAGGGTAGAAAACTGTTGATAAATTCCCAGAAATAGGTGTACTAATTGTGCCTGTCAGATTGCAAAGCTCCATGAAAAATAGCACATATCCCTGCCTGAATCCTTTCAAATTCACTGGAAGGGATAAATTCCCTGATAAAACCAAAGATCCCATTTGGATTTGAGGATTCCCTGCCTTTACTTTGTGTCACATTTCAGTAAACTGATTTATAAAGAAGAGGTGAGAGAACAGGCTCCATGACCCTCTGGCAACCTTCGATGGTCGAAAGGTGCCAAAACCTGCCCAACAAACCGGGAACAATAAATTTGCAGCTATGACATTTGCTTTTCTCTCCAATAGTATATTCTTCCAGGAATTAATTCCTGATAATTGCCCGCTTACTGAGATAAGTTGTGGCAAACGTGTCCTTCACCACTTGGCTACTCCAATCCTTCATGACGTATAAGAACTTCGAAACGCAGGCGGTCCGCATTGCCGAGTCGGCTTCCAATCAGCGGGAACATTCCGCTCCCATCTACCTCAGTTCAAGCTTTGTCTTCGATAGTGCGGAGGAGGCCCGGCAGATGTTTTCCGAGGAAATCCCCGGCAACATCTATTCCCGGTACGCCAATCCCAATACCAGCGACCTGATCGCCAAGGTATGCGCTGCCGAAGGCACAGAAACCGGCGTGACCACTGCCTCCGGGATGGCAGCCATGTTCGGGAGTATGGCCGCATTGCTTTCGCAAGGGGATCATGTACTTGCTGCCAGGTCTTTATTCGGATCCACCCATCAATTGCTTACGCGCGTTTTTCCGAAATGGGGCATCAATCACACCTACGGAGACATCAGCGATATCGCCAACTGGGAGAAACTTATCACGCCCAAGACCAAGATGATTTTTGTCGAAACCCCCTCCAACCCGGGGTTGGAAATCATCGATTTGGAATATATCGCCAACTTGGCCAACACCCACAACCTGATCTTGGTTGTTGACAACTGCTTTGCCACCCCCTACTTGCAGCAGCCGGCCAAGTGGGGAGCACATCTCGTCACCCACAGTGCCACCAAGTTTATCGACGGGCAGGGCCGGGTACTCGGGGGGTTGATTCTGGGACAAAAAAAATACATTGATGAGGTACAGTTTTTTATGCGGCATACGGGTCCCTCCCTCTCCCCCTTCAATGCCTGGGTATTGGCCAAAAGCATGGAAACGCTGGCGGTAAGAATGGATAGGCACTGCGAAAATGCGCTTAAAATCGCCCATTATTTTCAGGAAAGCAAGGAGCTGGAATTTGTCAAATACCCTTTCCTCCCTTCCCATCCCCAATACGACCTGGCCAGGAAGCAAATGAAACACGGGGGAGGCATCATCACACTTACCCTGAAAGGTGGGCTTCCCCGGGCGCAGCGTTTCATCGATCAGCTACAGATGATCACCGTGACGGCCAACCTGGGGGATAGCCGCAGCATCGTCACCCACCCGGCATCTACTACCCACAGCAAACTCTCCGAGGAGGAAAGGGAGCGCGTTGGCATCCTTAACGGTCTTGTCCGACTCTCCGTTGGACTGGAACATGTGGATGATATTATCTTGGACATAGAGCGTGCCTTGGAAAAATCCCGCTAGTTTTTCCAGCAGATAAATTTTTTCAATTATTTCGATCCAAATTGTAGCATCCGGGGAATCTTTTCCGTCTTAGCTTTTATACAACTCAAAATTGACATCCTATGAAAAAATGGACCTTATTGTTTTTATTTATTACCGCCGGAGGATTAGTTTCCTGCGACTGGGGAAGCGGGGATGGGGATGAACCTATCACCCCGAATATCCGCTTGCTTCAAGCTTACGAAAAAGAAATGGTAGTAGCGAATACCAAATTTGCCCTGGATCTATTTCACCAACTCGAAAAAGCAGGATTGGAAAACTCTTTTTACAGTCCATACAGCATACATCAGGCCCTGGCCATGACCATGAATGGCAATGAGGGCCGTGTGTCGGATGAGTTTATCAAAATACTCCAATTTGAAGGCATGTCCAAGGAGGAAGCCAATAAAGCTGCCGAGGAACTTACCCAATTCCTTCTGAAGGTAGATCCGAAAGTAAACATATCGATCGCAAACGCCATCTGGTACAAACAAGGCTTTCAGGTAAAGCCACCCTTCAGGGAAGTTGCTGAAAAATACTACGATGCCGCAGTGGATCCCCTAGATATGTCAAATCCCCAATCAGTAAACATCATTAACAGCTGGATAGAAAAGCAAACACAGGGAATCATAAAGGACATGTTGGATTTTATCCCAGCCAACGCGGTCATGTACCTGGTCAATGCCATCTATTTTAAAGGTGACTGGAAATATCAGTTTCCCGTGAATAAGACCGCCAAAGAACCCTTTTATGTCACTCCCAGCCAAGAAATAAAGGTAGATATGATGCAGCTGGAAAAAGCGGCGGCTTTCCGGTATTATTCCGATGGTGAAATCCAATATATAGAAATCCCTTACAGTACCGGGCAATACAACATGGTAATCCTTACGGGATTCGACCATGAACTCGATGCCCAATTGGAGAACTTCACAGTCGAAAATCTCGAAAACTGGAGGCAGATTGCTACTGAGACTAATTTCATCCTTAAAATGCCCAAGTTTAAGATGAAACAGAAGATGGAGAATATGAAAGACGACCTGATAGAGATGGGGCTTGTTTCGCCTTTCGAATACCATCCCGAAAATTTCACCCGGTTATTTAGCAATCCTACTGACGAATTGAAAATAAGCCGGGTGATCCACGATGCCTTTATCGAAGTGGATGAAAAAGGAACAGAAGCAGCCGCTGCCACCGTGGTGGAGATAGTGGAAATCACCTCATTTCCTTCTCAACCTTCCGTAATCACCCTAGATAAACCTTTCGTATTCTTTATCCAGGAAAATCACAGCGGTGCCATTTTATTTATGGGTAAATTAAGTAATCCTGCTTTACTTGACTGAGTTTAAATACTTTTTTCGACAATTCTTTTTGTATGGCTTGCTGTTTGCGGAGATAACCGCACAGCAAGCCTTTTTATTTTATTCAAATTTACCATGACAAACTTAATTTCCGTTCGATTTGTAGCCTTAGTCTTAATTTCCTTAGGAGCATTGCCCAGCCATTTCGCCCATGCCCAAAAACAACCGGGCATTCCCAGACCGAGGGGGCCGGTTGATTTGAGTGAAACGGCCAACTTGGTCATGTTTATAATATTACCCGCATTGGTAATTATAGGGTACTTTTTCTGGAGGAGGGCGATGAAGAAGCGTCAAGAAAAAAGGAATAATGATCTTTAGATTATTTTGCCAATATTGGGATTAGAGTAGAAATTTTTTCAGTATTGCAGAAATTGTAATTTTGCAATACCATTCGCTTTCAAATCTCCACCTGCAAAATGTAGATCTGGTCAATCTATTTGTCTTATCCCTGTTGGATTACTGAAGAGTCCTTCGGCTTCAGCCAATGGTTTTAAGGGATATGGTTATGTGTGATGGGAATTTTAAGACCAAATGTCCATTTTCCTACGAAAAAAAACATATATCAACCTTTCACCGGAGATAATCCATATTCTTCCCCTTAGATAAAAATCTTGTTCTAGTAGTCCGATTATTTGGTAATCCTTTTCCAAGAAGATATATTCACAGGTTGAACTAAAAAGCATTACCTATTTTCAAAAAATAAACCATAGAAACATGCCGGGAAAAGTGCTTTAACCTTAAGGTTTCTCGAATTTCCCAGGTCTTAAACAACTCTATAAACAATGAACAATAAACAAAACAAATCCAGGAGGGGCTTTATTAAGGGTTCTCTTTTGGCATTGGGTGGCATTTCTATTGTGCCGCGGCACGTGCTTGGCAAGGGCTACTTGGCTCCAAGTGACCACCTTACCAAAGGCATCATAGGTGTGGGTGGTATGGGGAGAGGGCATTTTGAATATGCCGGCACAAAAACCGTAGCCATCTGCGACGTGGATACCAGACACATCCAAAAATCCCTTGAAACATTAGGGCAGGGCGTAAAAACGTTTGCAGATTATAGGGAATTGATCCGACTGCCCGAGGTGGATATCGTACACATTGCCACCCCGCCCCATTGGCACGGAATCATGTCCGTGGATGCCGCACGCGAAGGAAAAGATATCTGGTGCGAAAAGCCCATGACGCGGACCATCGGTGAAGGTAAGAAAGTGGTAGAAGCGATCAAGACACACGGTAATATTTTTCGGTTGAATACCTGGTTCCGCTTTGATGCCAATTTTTACGGTATGAATACAGAGGTAAAAAACATCAAAAAACTGGTGGACTCCGGCATGCTGGGTTGGCCTTTGAAAGTTACTGTGGGTAAACTGACGGGGTTTGACTGGAAATTCTATTGGGTGGGCCGAACCAACCTGCAACCGGAAACTCCACCAGAAGCGCTTGACTACGACCAATGGTTGGGACCTGCTCCTTACAAGCCATATAACGAGCACCGCACGCATGGGACCTTCCGTGGTTATTGGGACTATGATGGCGGTGGGCTTGGTGATATGGGTCAGCACTACTTGGACCCTGTCCAGTATTTTCTCGGAAAGGATACCACCAGTCCGGTGAAGGTAGAAATAGACGCACCACAGCAGCACCCGGATGCGGTAGGTACCTGGAGAAAAATCACTTACACCTACGAGGACGGCTGCCAAATCATCTTAGATGGGCAAGGAACTGTGGAGTCACCCTATATTTCCGGACCTAAAGGAAACCTTTATAAAGGGTTCGAATGCGACATCCCTGATTTTAAGCGTAAGTTGGCCCAATTCCCAGACCCTGCGCCCCAGGTTACGGATTTTGTTGAAGCTGTCAAAACCCGCAAAAAATTTGCCTTAAATGAACAAAACGGTCATCGGTCGTGCACCTTGGTCAACATGGGGCTGGCTGCTCTGAGACTGGGCAGGGATTTGGAATTTGATCCTGTCAAGCAGGAATTTATACGTGATGAAGCTGCCAACCGCCTGATCAATCAACCCATGCGGGCGCCTTACACCATTTAACTATATCAAGCTACCACCAAAAAGGAAAAAAGTATGTCATATACCTCAATAATAAAAACAGTCATTATCTTCTTGGTATACCTGATCCAGCACACGGTGCTATTGGCCCAGGGTACTATGGATGCGGGCAGAACACTGGACACCCAGATTGCAGATTTGCTAAACAGGTTTCCGGCTCAAGACGATAATTCCCACATCAACTTAATGGAGAACATGGCCAGTTTGGGCCAAGAGGGGCTCACGAAAATGGCTCTGATGCTATCTCCAAATTCCAACAATGAGAAGTTGGAATATGCCTTGGGAGGTTTTGCGTTTTATGTCAGCCATCCTTCCAAAAGTGACTATGCGCGGATGGCTGTGCAAGCCTACGGCAAAGGTTTGGACAGGCTGGAATATTTGGAAGGCAAGGCTTTTTTGCTGCGTCAGTTTCAATGGATGGGCAAGGAAGATGCCACACCCTTTATAGAGCCCTATTTGCAAAATGAGAGGCTTTCCAGCCAAGCTTCAATGGTGCTGAACAACATTGGATCCTCTTCTGCTGAGCAAGCCCTCCTGCTGGCACTTCGATCATCAGATAACAACGTTCACCAAGAAAATTTCATCGAAGCTTTGGGCGATATGAAAAGCAACGAAGCTGTTCAGGACATTATCCCTTTTGTGAAATCCGACGACGTTAATTTGCGGAAAGTTTCCCTTTACGCCCTTTCACAAATCGCAGCTCCCAAAAGTGCAAAAGTACTGAAAAACGCGGCAAAAAGAGCCAATTATACCTATGAGTCAACTAATGCTGCTGCCATGTACCTGCGATTTATAGGGAGGCTTGCCGAAGATGGTTTCCAAAAGCAAGCCCTCAAACTAGCAACCAGTCTCCACAAAACCGTTGCTGTGACGGAGCAATCACATACCAAGGCAGGTGCCTTGGGTTTGGTCGCCAAGTTTAACCCATCCAGTGCACCCAAGATCTTGCAAGCTGCTTCGCTATCAGAAAATGACGTATACCGGGGAGCTGCCATGAAATATGCCCTGGAAACGGATGTAATAGGAAATCTATCAACTTGGAAAATGACTTTGGACCAAGCTTCCCCCACAGCTAAAGTTTCGATCATCCACATGCTCGGGCAGTATGGTGATAAGCAGGCGCTGACGCTGATATCTCCCTATCTGGGGAATTCTGATCCCGATGTACGCAGGGCGGCCATAGGAAACAGTGTTTTGGTAGGAGAAAACGCGGCCTTAACTGATTTGCTGGCACTTGTCAATGGGGCGGATGAAGAAACCCTTGAGGTACTTCAAACTGCGCTAAGGACCATGTCAGGAGACAATGTGGCCTCAGAAGCCGCCAAAGCTATCCCTAATGCGTCAGATCCCGGCAAAATATTATTCATTGAAGTTTTGGCTGCCCGATCTGCCGAGGCACATATGGGAATCGTTTTGGGGGAAATCAACAGCGGCAATCGGGATGTAAAGAAAGCAGCTTATGAAGCCCTTGCTCCCATGGCAAATACCACCCACCTCGACCCGTTAATAGGTTTGATGAAAGCAGAACAAGACAAGGGATATCTCGAATCCATTCAGAAAGCATTGGTCACTGCTGCCCTCAGGATGAAAAACCCCACCAACCAGACACAGTGGGTTAGTCAAAACATCGGCGGTCTGGATAAGTCAAAGCAAATCTACCTATACGATATCCTGGCACAGACAGGGGGAAAGGCAGCATTTGACCAGTTGCAGGGCATCTATGACGGTGGAGATCAAACCCAAAAAATGGCCGTCATCCGCGCGCTCAATACTTCCACCGATTCCAAAGCGGCTACCATGCTCTTAGGCATCGCCAGAAAGGCTACGGGAACCCAAAAAGAGGAAGCTATTAAAGGATTTATCAGTCTTGTCCCCGCGGGGAAAGATACGGACGAAAACAAGGTTATTGCCCTTCGAAATGCGCTGGAACTATCCGAGAACAACAGTGGCAAATCCACTGCCCTGCAAGGTTTAGGTCAATATCCCACGTTTCAGGCATTGGTAACAGCGGGGAAATACCTGGATAATCCAGCTCTGACACAAGTTGCCGCCAGAGCCGTAATGAGTATTGTTGCAAACAATGGGGATCTCTACGGTGATATCGTGCGTGGACTCGTGGAAAAGACCAGGGATGTCATCAGTGGTCAAGATAGCCAATACTACAAAACCTCCCTCCAGAAATACCTGGATGAGATGCCTGCTGGCAAGGGCTTCTTCCCGTTGTTCAACGAAAAAGACCTTGAAGGATGGCAGGGGGCTTTTTCAAATCCCATCAAACGGGCTGCTATGGACAAAAAATCCTTCCAGAAGGAACAGGATAAGGCTAATATCGTCATGAAAGAAGGCTGGGAAGCCAAAGATGGCTTGCTTGTCTTTAAAGGAAAAGGAGAAAACATCGGAACAGTCAACCATTACGGAGACTTTGAAATGTACATTGACTGGAAAATCACCGCGGATGGAGATGCCGGCCTGTACCTCAGGAGCATGCCACAAGTACAAATCTGGGACATTGCTCGGACCGATGTCGGTGCGGAGGTTGGCTCCGGAGGTTTGTATAACAACACGACACACCCCAGCAAACCGTTAAAGGTAGCTGACAATCCCGTGGAGGAATGGAATACTTTTCATATAAAAATGATTGGGGAAAAAGTGACTATTTACCTGAACGGAGAATTGGTAGTGGACAAGGTGACGTTGGAAAACTACTGGGATAGAAGCCAACCCATGATTGCCAAAGAAATGATTGAACTTCAAGCTCATGGTACTTATGTCGCCTACCGGGATATCTATTTGCGCGAGCTGGATAGTTCGGAGCCCTTCCAGCTAAGTGCGGAAGAAAAAGAGGTAGGTTATGACCTGCTTTTTGACGGTACCCATTTGGATAATTGGACGGGTAACAAGACGGATTATGTGGTAGAAAAAGGAGCCATAGCCATATATCCGGATCGGGGAGGCAGCGGGAATTTGTTCACGGAAAAGGAGTATGCCGATTTTGTTTTCCGGTTTGAGTTCAAACTTACCCCCGGAGCCAACAATGGCCTCGGAATCCGGGCTCCTCTACAGGGGGATGCAGCCTATGCCGGTATGGAGCTACAAATCTTGGACAATACAGCCGATATCTACAAAAACCTGATGGAGTACCAATTTCACGGTTCCGTTTATGGCGTGGCAGCTGCCAAACGGGGACATCTGAAGCCTGTTGGTGAATGGAACTATCAGGAAGTGGTCGCAAAAGGAAATCAGATCAAAGTCATCCTGAATGGAGAAACGATCTTGGATGTGGACATCACCGAAGCAAAAGAAAAAGGAACATTGGATGGTAGGGAACATGCCGGATTGTCTCGAAAAGGGGGATACATCGGCTTTTTAGGCCATGGCGATGTTGTCTATTTTAAAAATATCCGGGTTTTGGATCTCGGCAAATAGAAGAAATTAAATACCGGGTTAAATTAAAAAAGCAGGAGAACATCTCCTGCTTTTTATTTTTGAAAACTAAACCAACTATTATTTAACTACCATAATATTAGCAAAATTAATGATTAAATGGAATTATCAAAATGAAATTGAAAAAAGGTGGGCAAATGGCAGTTATTTGTTGTTGACTTTGTACAATATACCCAATGCCAAGCCCTGGCTCAACTGAATTCCCGGATCTTGGTCAATGTCGTATAAATTGATACTTGTCATGGTCACGTTAATAAAATCAGTGATTTTTGCTGTCAGGGTAATGTCCAGACGGTGGTCTATGGTTTTCCAAGTCAAAGTTTCGTAATTGGCAAACAGCATGTACCTGCTTTTAATATTGAATTTTTCACTGATATTCTTATCGTAGTTTGCGAAAAGCTGAAGTGCTAACCATTCGATCCGGGTAGTTTCCCCTATAGGGACACCGTAATTTGTCGGAACTGTCTGGCTGATATCCGGATCGTTCACAAAAGTGAACCTTGGAGAGAATGGACCGATCCGAAGATTAAATTCATTGTTTGGTTTATATTCGAAACCCAACGATGAAGTCAGAAACCCCGGAGACATAAATCCTGAAATCAGGCGTTGTGTCCCATCCAGTTCGTATTCAAAACCGTCTGTAAACTGACTTAGAAAGTTGGCTGAAAAGAAAGTCGCCCATTTCCCCGACAAGCGATAACCCAATTTGGAATCCAGAAACATCCGGTCATTAGATTTTCTGGTGCCTTGGCCTTCATTTTTAACAATCCCATACAGCAATTCCAATTCATTATCCCAGGTGAATTTACCTTTCTTATAAAGCACTTTGCCTGCTACGATACTTCCAAAAGCAATGGAATTGATACCCCCTGCTTTCCAGTTGTCACTAAAACCTGCCTGATTGAAATTAAGACCACCACTAAATTCCGAAATCCAATAGGTGGTGTCTTTCATCGCCTCTTCGGATAAAACGTCCAGTTTCTCAGCCAACTCTTCTACCTGCGAGAAAGCGTGAAAAGTTAAAACGGATAAAAACATTAGTATAAGTAATTTTTTATGCATAATTATTGTGTTCGATGAATTAAATAAATTTATTTTGTTCTGAAATTTAATAGCCTCGTATTTAATGAACCGAACAAAGTGAGAATACTAGCGTTTGGTTAAACCAATAAAAACGACATCTACTTGAGTAAAATCAATGAAAATAGGAATATAATTTTAATTTTTGCAAAATTATGGAATCGGAAATTGAAAACCAATTAATAGTAAGAGATTTTCTGGCAAGGCAGCGCACAAAACTTGCCAATGACCGGACCTTATTGGCCTATATACGGACGAGTTTATATTTTCTGGTGAGCGGTACCGCTTTGATCAAAGTGGAAGATTTGGAAAATATAAAAGGTTTTGGCTATATCTCATTCTTAATAAGTATTCTTTTGGTAGCACTCGGTTTTTTCAATTATTTTCGATTGCGTAAAAAGTTGATAAAAGGAAAGTATTCGGAAATGTAACGCGGTAATTAAGCAGTTCTTAAGGGTGTGTGCAC
This sequence comes from Cytophagales bacterium, assembly GCA_038209145.1. GTDB lineage: Bacteria > Bacteroidota > Bacteroidia > Cytophagales > Cyclobacteriaceae > Lunatibacter. The sequence goes on from JBBQXZ010000025.1 coordinate 10,684, forward strand.
TTGGTAAGCTTTTTGATCAGGGATTGTGAGACAAAAACTATAATCTATGAAAATATTTGGAATTACTCTGATTGTTATTGGTGTGGTAATGTTTATCATCACGGGTATTTCGTATACCACTGAGGAAACGGTCATTGACGCGGGGCCCATTGAGATAAATGCCGAGAAAGAAAACCAGATAAACTGGCCACCTTATGCCGGCGGTGCAGCTGTTATTTCGGGATTGGTATTGGTAGCGTTATCCAGGAAGAGATAAGTTGGGCAATCCCTTCTTGAAGTGTAAAATTTTAAATTTCACTAAAAAGCATCGGACAGAATAGATTCTGTCCGATATTTACATTTTGTGAGAAAATAAAGATTCAGTGAAGTTAGCAGCAGTTGATATTGGCTCAAACGCCATCCGGTTACAGATCACAAATGTATTTTTCTATCAGGGGAACTACACTTTTAAAAAAATAGAATATCTCCGGTTCCCACTTCGGTTGGGCAAAGACGTGTTCATGCATCAGGAAATCAGTCCGGCAAATCGCGGAAAATTCATCAGGTTGATGGGTGCCTATAAAACACTGATCGACTTATACGAAGTGGATCATTACATGGTCTGTGCTACTTCTGCCATGAGGGAATCAAAAAATGGGGAAGAAATTGCCCAACAAGTGGCTACCGAAATTGGGCTTTCCATCACCATCATTGACGGAGATAGGGAGGCAGAACTTATAGACCGAGCGTTATGGTCTTACATTGACCATAAGACGTATTTGCATATAGATGTCGGCGGCGGAAGTACAGAGCTGAACATTTACAAAAAATCAAAAAAAATCGCGAGTAAGTCTTTCGCCGTGGGATCGGTAAGAACGTTGAATGATGTCGACTCCTTATCCATGGAGCGGAAATTGACCGAATTCATTGCGTATCACTTACACAAAGAACCGAGTGTCACCTGCATTGGGACGGGTGGAAACATCAACAAAATAATGGAGCTTTCCAAGCCCCGAAAAAATAAACGGTACTTGGACTTAGCTACCATAAAGTCTGTGCAATCCCAACTGGAGCGTTGTTCTTATGAGGAACTTATCCACATCCTCAACTTGAATGAGGACCGGGCGGATGTAATCATTCCGGCATCGAAAATCTATCTTTCCGCCATGAATGCAGCAAAAGCAACCCGGATGATTGTTCCCGATGTGGGGTTAAAAGACGGAGTGATGAATTATCTTTTTGACAAGGCCATGAAAGAATCCCTGCAGACTCAAGCCTCTGCTAACCTATAAGTTGCACATGGGTTATCATATCCGGTGTAAGGTCGAAAAACTCCTGATGGATATTAAAGGCTTCCTCATCAGATTCTGGCTTTTTACTTACATAGTCACCATCTTCAAGCATGCGATAAGCATTTACATTGTCACGGAGATTGTAAGCCAAAATATTCATCAGCTGTTTTTCTAAAATAGGAGTCTCCACCCGAAACAGTGATTCCAACCGTTTGTCAAAACTCCTTACCATGGCATCCGCACTTCCCACATAGGTACGGGAATTGCCGTTGTTGTGAAAGTGGTAAATTCTGGAATGTTCCAGAAAATCCCCTACAATTGACAAGACTTCGATGTTTTCACTAAGTCCCACTCTTCCGGGTCTTAGACAGCAAATGCCCCGAATGATAAGTTTTATCTGTACACCAGCCTGCGAAGCACGGTAGAGCGCATAAATAAATTCGGAGTCTTCCAAAGAATTCAATTTGATGAAAATTCCCGCAGGTTTTCCTTGCCTGGCATGGTCCGCTTCCTCCTCGATGAATTCAATCAGTTTTTTTCTCATCTCACGCGGGGAAGTGAGAAGGTTTTGATAGGTAGTAGGCAAGGAATGCCCCGTAATTACATTAAAGAATTCCGACACATCATTGGCAAGCACTTCGTTGGTGGTAAGAAGTCCTATGTCCGTATAAATTCTGGAAGTCTCCTCATTATAATTTCCCGAACCTAGGTGTACATATCTGGTGACCTTATTTTCGTCCTTTTTTACAATAAGCATTAGCTTGGTATGTGTTTTGAAATTTGTCACGCCATATATCACAAAACAACCTGCTTTTTGAAGTCGCTTGGCTTCCCGTATGTTATTTTCTTCGTCAAACCTGGCCTTTACCTCAAACAAGACAGACACGTGCTTCCCGTTTTCAACAGCACGCAAAAGTGCTCCCACGATCCGGGAATTTTTGGCAAGCCGGTAGATGGTCATTTTTATCGCCATGACACTGGGGTCATCTACTGCTTTTTCCAGCAAGACCATGATTGGATCGATACTGTTGTAAGGGTGGTGAAGCAGAATGTCTTTGTTTTTCAACACTTGAAAGATATCCTCGGTAGCTGCCTCTGGATAGGAAAGCGGAGGCACAGGATTAGGTGTGGGGGGTATCTTATCTTTAAACCGTTTGTTGCCTATTATCTGCCAAAGTCCCGTAAAATCCATCAGACCTTCTCCGGAGATCTTAAAAATACTGTCATCACCGATTGTCCAACGGTCTTTCAGCAAGTTTATCATCCACTTACTGTATCCTTCCTCAATCTCAATTCTTACTACTCGTCCGGTCTTCCGCTCATTGAGCTTCCGCTTTACCTCTTCCAGAAAATTAGAATCCATATCTTCACTTTCTTCCAGCGTGAAATCGCCATTTCGGGTGATTCTAAAAAGATTGACTGACTCTAAGTTGACGTTTCGGAAAAGTGAAAAAATATACTCTCTGATTACTTCTTCAATGGGTATGAAGATTATCATGTTCTCCCGCTCCAATTCAAAAAAACGGGGAATGTTTGAAGGAATCTGAACAAAAGACAGCTTCCTGTTATCTTTTTTGTCCCCTTCATTGAGGGTAATTACGCCAAAAATCAACAATTTGTTCATCAGGATTGGAAAAGTATGGTACCCATCAAAAACCATCGGCGTCAACATGGGATAGACGGCCTTGAAAAAATAATCCTTGATGGCTTGCTGTTCCTCAGGATGTAGGTTCTTTACATTACTGAGAATGAACCCGGCCTCTTTGGTTCTGGGCAGAAGTTCTCTCAAAAAATGATCCTGCTGTCGCTTGTGAAAATTTTGGCACTCGATCATCAGTTTCATTTTAAACGCTTCCTCCCTCAATCCGGAATAATCTACCCGCACCTTGTCATAGTCCAGGTAATTGTAGAGTGATCCTACGCGAATCATGAAAAATTCATCCAGGTTAGAAGCCGTTATAGCCAAGAATTTAAACTTCTCAAATATATTTCTGGTGTTTTTAAGGATTTGATCAAATACGCGTTCATTAAACTTCAACCAGCTTAAGTCTCTACTAATCAAATCACTAGTATATATTATCTCTTCTATTTTATCGGATTGGATCATCTTCTTTTAGTTAATTCCCTGTCAAGGATGATGTAATTTTAGTAAAATAATCAGAGAAAAAAAAAGGGGCCTTTTAGCCCCCATATTTCAATTTTTCCGATTATCAGATATCTATTTTGGCGTATTTTGCATTCTTTTCAATAAAATCTCTTCTTGGGGCAACTTCATCCCCCATCAAAATGCTGAATAGGTGATCTGCCTCTGCCGCAGAGTCTATCGTAACCTGCTTCAAAGTACGTGTATTGGGATCCATTGTAGTCGTCCAAAGCTGCTCCGGGTTCATCTCTCCGAGACCCTTATACCGCTGAATACCCACACTCTCCACTTTGCCATCCGGAGCAAGCTCCTGGGTTATCAACTTCCGCTGCTCTTCCGACCAGCAATACCTCTCTTCCTTGCCCCGCTTCAAAAGATATAGGGGTGGCAGAGCTATGTAAACATAACCCCTTTCGATCAGTGTCCGCATATATCGGAAGAATAACGTCAAAATCAAGGTACGTATATGCGACCCGTCTATGTCCGCATCCGTCATGATGATGATCTTGTGATATCTCAAATGGGAAAGATCCAATTCCTTTTCATCGTTCATGGTGCCAATCTTCACACCAAGTGCTGTCAGTATATTTTTGATCTCATCGTTGTCATAAATTTTATGCTCCAGTGCTTTTTCGACATTAAGAATCTTTCCCTTTAAAGGCAAAATGGCTTGATAATCCCTGTCTCTCCCCTGCTTGGCTGACCCACCGGCAGAGTCCCCTTCCACTAGGTACAATTCACATACCGTGGGATCGGAGTTGGCGCAATCAGCAAGCTTTCCGGGTAATCCCCCGCCTCCCAGAATATTTTTACGCTGCACCATTTCCCTGGCCTTTTTGGCAGCATGGCGAGCCTGTGCCGCCAAAACAACTTTGCCAACTATGATTTTTGCGTCCTTGGGGTGCTCTTCCAACCATGCTTGAAGCGTTTCAGAAACAGCTCCGTCTACCGCGCCAATCACATCAGAATTTCCAAGCTTGGTCTTCGTCTGTCCCTCAAACTGGGGTTCTGCTACCTTTACGGAAATAACTGCGGTAAGTCCTTCTCTGAAATCATCCCCGGTAATTTCCAACTTCACCTTGTCAAGCATGCCTGACTTATCAGCATAAGTCTTAAGCGTTCTGGTTAATGCCCTCCTGAATCCTGAGACATGGCTACCCCCCTCGTAGGTATTGATGGTATTCACGTAGGAGACGACGTTTTCAGTATAGGAGGAGTTATAGCTCATCGCTACCTGTACTGGAACTCCATTTTTTTCAGTTTCGATATAAATAGGCCTCTCGATGATTTTTTGTTTGTTTTCATCGAGGTATTCCACAAACTCCACCAGACCACCTTCGGAATAAAAATGATCCTTTCTGAAAGTCCCATCTTCTTCCTGTTCCCGTAAATCTTCCAGATAGATGCTTATTCCCGCGTTTAGAAACGACATTTCCCGCATACGGTTGGCTATGGTTTCATATTTATAATCCGTTGCCTGAAAGATTTCACTATCCGGTTTGAAATGGATAATGGTACCCCTCTTTTCACTAGTACCAATTTCACGGACCGGATACTGGGGAATCCCCTTGCTGTATTCCTGTTCGTAAACCTTCCCACCACGGTGAACAGTTGCTTTCAACATTATAGACAGCGCATTAACGCAAGATACGCCCACACCATGTAGTCCGCCGGATACTTTATAAGTGTCTTTGTCAAATTTGCCACCAGCATGAAGGACCGTCATGACCACCTCAAGGGCAGACCTATTTTCCTTCTCGTGAAGATCAATGGGAATTCCCCTACCGTTATCCTCAACATTGACTGAGTTATCTTCATTAATGGTCACCCGGATGGTATCACAGTGTCCCGCCAGGGCTTCATCAATGGAATTGTCAACGACCTCCCAAATGAGGTGATGTAGCCCCCTAACACCGATATCCCCTATATACATGGCAGGTCGCTTCCTTACTGCCTCTAACCCTTCTAATACTTGGATATTTTGGGCAGAATAATCGCCCCTGTTTGACTCTTTTTCTTTACTCATGCGAAGTATCTATGGAAATCCTTTTTCTAAAAAAGACCATTTTTAAAAACTCAAATTAATCACAAAAATACGAAAAAAAAACCGAATTACATACCACTATTTTATCGATTCTTGCGCATAGAATCCCATATTTGGACACATACTGCTCAAAATCGTACATGTAGCATATTATTTTGTAAATAATTATTTATTTAGAATATTATATTAACACATACAATCAATTTTAAAATATTTTATACCTGATTATCAAACAGTTATTTACAATTGGTTAATATTTTAATTTTTTTTTAAACAAATTTGATTCTGTTTTCTTATTTAATCAAGTTTAAAAAATTTTACAAAAATCATCAATAACCCCCTAAAAAAAAGTTTATGAACATTCCATTAGTAGCAGAAATTATCGGTCTTGATAAGATCATTAACAGCGACCCGGTTGCCATCACGTTCTTCATGGGTTACATGGCCATGTTTGCCTCAGCAGTTTTCTTTTTTGTTGAAAGAAGCAGTGTTGACGCAAAATGGAAGACTTCTTTGTTGGTTTCCGGTCTAATCACCGGAATTGCAGCAATCCATTATTATTACATGAGAGATTTTTATCTCCAGACTGGCCAAAGCCCAACAGCCTTCAGGTATGTTGATTGGACCTTGACAGTTCCATTAATGTGCGTTGAATTCTATTTATTGACAAAACCTTTTGGTGCAAAAGGAAGCACTTTGTTTAAATTAATCATCGCTTCTTTGGTAATGCTTATAACGGGCTATATCGGAGAAACGTCTGGTATTGAAAGTAATATCCTTTGGGGTATCTTGTCAACCCTAGGTTATTTGTACATCGTGTATGAAGTATTTGCAGGTGATATTGCCAAATTGACAAAAACGTCGGACAGTCCAGCTTTGGCAAACGCCATGTTCTTATTGAAAATCTTCATTACGTTGGGATGGTCAATTTATCCACTTGGATACATGGTATTGCCGGGAAATCTATTGTCGGGTGCGTTTGAAGTAAGTAGCATTGATTTGTTCTACAACCTTGCTGATGCGATCAACAAAATTGGTTTTGGCTTGGTGATTTATTCAGTAGCCATATCTGAATCAAGAAAAAAATCAATGGCAATAGCTTAAAGTTAATTTAATGGGTTCTGACTTGGTTGGGACCCATTTTTATTCTATCCCCTGTACACTTATGGATTATGATATTGTAGTTACAGGATTGGGATGTGCGGGGCTAAGTTTTGTGTACCACTTGTTAAATAGCCCGCTAAAAAATCAAAAGATTCTGTTGATTGACAATGACCCCAAACAAAAAAATGACCGTACGTGGTGCTACTGGTCGGAAGAGCCATTAGAAATCCATCCGAGAACTGTCCCAACGATATCCTGGGAAAGAATTTCTCTATCAAACGGTTCGTTTTTAGTGGATAAATCGCTTGAAAACCTAAAATATTTCCAGATAAAATCTTCGGATTTTTACAGCAGTATTCTTGAAAAAATTCATGCCTGTAAGAACATTACTTGGATATTAGACTCGGTAATTGAGATCCCTATCATCGATGGCTTGCCAGTAGTAAAAACCGGTAAGCATGGATTGATAAGTGGCAAAAAAATCTTTAATTCCATACCCTTTCTTTCTCCATCCGCCAATCAAAAACCCTATTTAAAACAAGTCTTTTTAGGGTGGGAAATTGAAAGCGACAGTCCTTGTTTTGATCCTGAAAAGGTCACTTTAATGGATTTTGATCAATTTATTGACACTGAGGCAGCTTTTGTGTATATTTTGCCTTTCACTAAAACTCGGGGCTTGGTAGAGTACACCTTGTTCACCAAGGAAATTAATATTGAAAAATCACTCCTTGAAGCCAAATTGGTCAATTATATAAAAACCAAACTTGGGGCTGGAAATTATAAAATAATTTTTAGGGAAGAGGGAGCCATACCTATGACTACCAAAAACATCTTTTCCCATCTTGTCCATCCTGATGTGATTCTGTTGGGTTCTGTCGCAGGTTGTACCAAACCGTCCACCGGCTACACATTCCACACCATTCAAAAACACAGCAAGAATGTCGTAGCATCCTTATTGGATAATGCCCCTGCCAAAGAGTTTAACTGGATGAGGAAATCAAGATTTTCCTTCTATGACAATATTTTACTCAATATCGCCTGCAAATGGCCAAATGAGTTACCTTTTGTTTTTCATGACTTATTCCAAAAAAACAAAGCAAAGGATATATTACTCTTCTTAAATGAAGAGACTACCTTTATTCAGGAGCTTTCAATATTAATGCGGTTGAAATTTAACATTTTCATTAGATCCTTATTGAATTATGAGAGCCATTGAAATACTTGGTAAGGTATCAGGAATTTTCATAGGATTGGTTTACTTGCTGGTTATAAAAGAAAATGAAACTTTTTTATGGGGGTGGTTCCTACTGGTAATGGCAACAGTAGGCATTCCACATGGTGCGATAGATCACCTGCTTTACCACAAAAAAGTAACTAGAAAGGATGGCTTGCAAAAATTTCTTTTCTTATACCTTGGTATCATGATGATCTACTTGGTCTGTTGGTGGTATTTGCCCGTCACTGCTTTAATCCTTTTTTTGATCATGTCAGCCTATCATTTTGGACAAGCCAACTTCCTCCCCATAAAGGTGGAAAATAATAAAATCCTATTGTATTTGAATACCGGATTCTTTTATCTTGCGGTCATTTTATTTGGCGATTTCGATCGAACAACCGAAATACTCCAACCCATGGTGGATATTCAGATTTTCCGTCCCTATTCAACTATTATTATCTTTTCCCTATTTATTTTGAGTTCCTTTTTTATTCTCCTCTTAGATTCGAAAAAAAAATACTATTACCTCATCGAATTAACCGTGCTTGGGCTATTTCTTTATCATATGCCGCTTTTGCTGGCATTTATCACCTATTTTGGATTTTGGCATGCCTTGCCAACCCTTATAGAAGAGTACAAGAGCCTTTCCTTCGATGATGATAAAAACAAGTTCCTGTCATTTGTAAAACAACTCCTACCATTCTCTTTAATCAGTATGGTCGGTATATCTCTAATTTTGATTTTCTTTTACGAATGGCTTACCGAGCGGGAACTTACCTTGCTGTTTTTTGTGCTGGTATCTTTGATCTCAGCACCTCACATTTGGATTATGAACAAGTTTTTGGAAAATTCATCAAAGCGGCATAGGCAGGTTCCCAGTTAATAAAAAGTCCCATTATAAAATTACCGGTGCCAATAATTCCTACTTTCAGACAAAATCAAAAAATCTCAATACTGTCCAGAACTCAACATAACCAAGGTACAGGCGGATACGGCATCAATTTGGTTTTCCTCAGCCATGGCAGCCAGTTCGGGGTTTTGGGTTCCCGGATTAAATACTATTCGTTTTGGTTTCAGGGACAAAATATAACCGTACCATTCCGGCTGGTTTTTTGCGGATATATACATCGTAATGGTATCCACCCCGTCAATGGCAGGTTTTTCATTCAAGTCCAAGATTTCTTGTCCAAACACCTCTCCCGTTTTAATACTCACAGGAACAAAAGGAATGCCTTGATCATGTAGCATTTGGGCTGCCATGTAGGCGTATCTACTTTGATTAGGCGAAGCCCCGAATATAACTGTTTTCTTATCTTCCATCTTTTTTTTATTTATTTGCAAAAGCACCCGGGTGCTTTTTGTATAGCTCAATGAGCCTCTCGGCACACCGTTCCCCGTCCATGGCAGCAGAGACGATGCCCCCAGCATATCCTCCCCCTTCTCCACAGGGAAACAACCTTTTGATTTGTGGGTGTTCCAAAGTTTCTTTTTCTCTCGGAATTCTGACGGGAGAGGAGGTACGACTTTCTATGCCGATTAACTGGGCATCGTTGGTAAAATAACCCCTCATTTTAGCATTAAACAACCCAAACGCCTGCTTTAGCCTTGCGGAGATAAATTCCGGCAAAACCCTGTCCATGGGAACGGAAACAATCCCCGGCTGATAGGAAGTAGGTAATAAACTGCCGCTTACTTTCCCATCGACAAAATCCACCATCCGTTGGGCTGGAGCCTGTTGGGTTTTCCCTCCAAATTCCCAAGCCCGCTGTTCTACTTCCTGCTGAAATACCATCCCGGCAAGCTGCCCATATTGCTGATAGGCAGCCAGATCCTCCAACTCTACGGCAACAACCATACCCGAATTGGCAAATTTACCGTCTCTCCTGCTTGGACTCATGCCGTTGACTACAATTTCTCCGGGTGAAGTGGCCGCAGGAACTATAAAACCCCCGGGACACATGCAAAAGGAAAAGACACCTCGCTGAATACCCTTAAAATGAGTTTGCTGAACCAACGCATAAGTAGATGGTGGAAGGTAGGGTCCTCTTTCTATGGGACAGTGGTACTGAATTTGATCTATCAACTGTTGACTGTGCTCTATCCTTACACCAAGGGCAAAAGGTTTGGCCTCAATCAGAATCTTTCGGCGGTGAAGCAGGTGAAATATATCCCGCGCCGAATGGCCTGTGGCCAAAATAACTCCCAATCCAAGAATTTTTTCTCCTGACGAACAAACGACTCCTTTGAGTTCGTTTCCTTCTAGGATTAAATCATCTACCCTCGTTTCAAAAAGCACTTCACCTCCCGCATCCAAGATAGATTGACGCAAAGCTGCCACCAATTGGGGTAACTTGTTTGTCCCAATATGGGGATGGGCATCTACGAGAATTTCCTCAGTGGCTCCGTGGGCCACGAAAATCTCCATAATTCGCCGGATGTCCCCCCGTTTCTTAGAACGGGTATATAGCTTTCCGTCCGAATAAGTTCCTGCCCCTCCTTCGCCGAAACAATAATTTGACTCGGGATTCACCACATGGCTTTTATTAATGGCAGCAAGATCCCTTCGCCGGGAACGCACGTCCTTACCCCGCTCCAAGACAATCGGCTTTATGCCCAACTCAATAGCCCGCAAAGCTGCAAACATTCCCGCCGGTCCCGCACCCACAATCACAATCGGATCAGCCTGGCTTACGTTTGGATATGATTTTCCTGCTTGAATAAGAGGTTTAGGGGGTTCGTTTATAAATATCTCCGCAGATACATTCACTTTAACATTCCTGCCGCGGGCATCTATGGATCTTTTGGTCTGACGTATAAAAACCCCTTCCGCCTCCGAAGCAATTCCCAACCTCTGCTGGACAGTATGCTGAAAACTGGGAGCATCAAAGGCCTCCTTGGGACTTAGGGTAAGCTGAATTTCTTTTTTCATGGGTAAGGTAGTTATCCTTAAAATCACAGTGGAACCAAAGCTAAAATACCTGATTACCTGAATCCTTACTGATTTTCCCCCTAAAAAGTTCCATCACCTTAGACAGGAAAAATAAATGAATAAGGTATTATATTCAGAATTAATTACTTAGATTAATTGAATTATTCGGCCTAACTGTTTTTCTCTATGCTAACCAAAGGAACCCTTACCCCTTTTGAGTCGATAGGATTGTGCTTTAGTGGGGGCGGATACCGGGCTTCAGCCTTCTCACTGGGAGTACTTTCTTACCTCCAAAAGACCAGCTTTGCAGGCAGCATTCTTTTAGACAAAGTCACTGCGATGAGTACGGTCAGCGGTGGAACAATAACCGGGGGGTACTATGCGCCATGCCAAGCTAAGGGGATTCCTTTTGCTGAATTTTTCAACAACCTTTATACCTTTCTCTATCGTGATAAGCTCCTGAAAACAGCCCTGCGCTATATGGAAGACGGTGATTTCTGGAAATCTAATCCCAAAAAAAGATCATTGATCAACGCTTTTGCCATGGCTTATGACACCCTGCTTCAACCTGGAACATGGGTGAATCTTGATGACATGACAGCCTCCCACCTTAAGTATGTATGTTTTAATGCCACAGATTTTTCTTTTGGACTGGCCTTTCGGTTTCAAAACCATGGATTGTTTGGCAACTACAGGTTGTATTGTGACGAAATTGCCCCGTTCAAGGGAGGTATCCGTATTGCCGATGCCATTGCCGCATCTTCTTGTTTTCCGATGGGCTTTGAGCCGATTATTTTTCCGGACGATTTCCGCAACGACCAATCTGAAACCGTTTACAAAAACCTCAAGGGAAAACTGCTCTTCGCAGCCGGTGTGGGGATCATGGATGGTGGAATTGTGGACAACCAAGGCATAGGCAGCATGGTGAACATCAACAATTCCAATAGCCCGGGAACTCCTTTTGATTTAATTATGGTCAACGATGTGGGCAGCTACATGATGCCGCCATGGCAGGAAGATAAAAAAGACCTAAACGAAAATGGGACAAAATCGCTGGAATCCGTTTTCAGCAATTTTCTAAATGCCCTTCGTTTCAACAAATATTACCTGATCACCTTTTTGACAGGCTTGGTCTTGATATTGGCAAATTCAATGGAAGTATTTTTCGGCAAATCTTGGTCTGGGTTGTATATATCAGGTGGAATATTGACAGGTATGGGGCTTCTGTTAAGCGGATTCGGGATATTTACAAGCCTAAGTGCCAAATTTCTAATATACACCCTGAATAACCTTTTTAGGAATAATGTGCCAAACGTAATTCTGTCACGAATTCAGGGGTTGGATACATTGAGCGTATCCCTGTTTAGAAGATTGATTACAGAACGACTCTCCTCCACCTTCACGATGGTTAATTATATTTTTCTCAACCAGTTAAGACGGATCAACTATGACTTTTTGTATGAAAACCCAAAAAACAAACACCGGCTGATAACCAATGCCGTCTATGAACTGAACGGAAAACATCAAAACCTTACGAAATCCGTCCTCAACAAAGAAATCCTTGGAAATAACTGCGGAAAAATAGAGGAATCTGCGCTGATCGCTTCCCAGATGCCAACGACACTTTGGTGGGATGATGTAGACAAAAAACTAAACCGCCTGGACAACCTGATTGCATGTGGCCAATTTACAACCTGCTACAACCTGATGAAATACATCGACGAACTGCCCGAAGTGACTCAGCACGATAGTGACATTCAGAAATTAAAGCAGCACCTGCAAACCGACTGGGATAAATTCAAACAGTATCCCCGATTCATGGTGGACGAAATCAAACCAAAATTAGGAAAGTAGGGTAATAAAGGAATTGAGCCTCCATAATCCACTTCTTCCCTACACCGTCCCGAGGACTTCTACCTCTACCCAGCTTTTTCCCCAATTTTCAATCTCATTCTCGCTCCACAACTCAGGGTAGAATATCACCTTCTGAAATCGGGGAGGCAGGTATTTCTGCCAATTGGTACCTCCGGTAGCGGCAATGTCTTTTGGGTTTTTTTGCAGGTATTTGACAGCTGACTTGTAGTGGGCAAGCGGCCAAAAAACGTTGGCTTTAAGATCCAACTCCCGCATCAATTGGGTCAGTTCTTCGTCTTTCCCTTCCAAATACAAGTACTTTTTCCAAAGGTTCCTTTTGCGGAAAGAACCTATCAGCTCTTTAAGTTGTACGCCATATTTTTTTTCAAAGGATTTCAACGTCAGGGTCTTTTCACCTGTAGCCAGTTCAGTAGCCCCATATTGCCAATAGAGAATGTTAAATAAGGAATCAATACTTGTGAGGTTGATGTCTTTATAATCCTCCCTTTCCTGTAAATGAACCAAATTTTGAATATCTGTGCACATAATTTCGATCATCCGGTACTGGGCACTTTGGAAACCGCTGGAAGGAAGGAGCGACATCCGAAATTTCATAAATTGCTCCTGTTCCATTCCTTTAGACATCACCGAAAAAGACGAAACCAGCAAGTCAAAATACATGATAATGCGCTTTAACCGCTCCTTGAAAAAATTAACCGGAAGAATTTCCACAGCCGCCATTTGCTCGATTTCCCAAATAATAAGGTTAAAATACAATTCGGTAATCTGGTGGTAAATGATAAAAATCCGTTCATCTTTGAAGGATGTCCGGGGTTGCTGCAAGGTAAGGAGGGTGTCTAAATTAATATAGTCCCAGTAATTCAGGTAGTCCGCATGGAGCAATCCTTCCAAATAAGATGAAAGATCCTGTCCCGAGGACCGGAACTTTTCCTCAAGCTGTTTGATTTTTGCAATAATTTCCTGAGAAGGGTATTCCTGATCCATGGAAAAGAATTTGTTTAGATAACTATTTATTTCGATTTATCGGCAACATATATATATTAACTCCGCTTGGAATCAGCACTTTTCAGTACTGCTCAATACCGGTGAGAAATCAATACGTTTACCTGGCAAAGACCATTTAGCGCTGACAGTAGCTGGTTTTGGACGAATAAAGTAACCTCAAGGCACATTACGACTTCCCTTGCTGATACGCCGTCAAGATATTACCTGCCTTTCGGCATTTAATTAATCCTGCTTTTGATCAACAGCGTACGGGTGGGCCATATTGGGTCATTGCTGTAAATGGTAATTGTCTTGTGATCTATACCCCTTCTACCTTTCGGATCGAAGATCACCGTGATATCCATCCTTTCTCCCGGTTTCATTTCTTCCTTTGGCACAATAAGACTTACACACTCACAGTTGGATAGGATCTTTCGGATATGTAGCGGTTGCCCACCCTTGTTCTCCAGCGTTATCAGCCGAGATATCACCAAGTTACTTTTAATTCGGCTCAAGTCGATTTCCATTTCTTTGATTTCCAGTCGTGGAACATTGTCTTTTTCTGCAAGGGTTACAGGCTCGAAGTACTCATGGACGGTAGCTAAGACCTTTAAAGAAAGCTCCTTCCTTTCATTGGAAAGTAAGGCAAGTTTTATGCCTTCGTCAAAGAAACCGAGATCATCCTTTGCCTGGGCATCATAGGTGAATTCCAGCACACCCCTGGTTTTTGCGGTTACCACAGCGGGTATCATTTTTGCCTTTAGGTGAATGGGTAAATTTTCTTGAATTTGATTGAGCTGAATGGGATATTCTCCAAAATTAAAAAAATCAACATGCTTGATCTTGGGTTCGTTTGTAAAAACCTGGCCCAAGTTGACAACATCAAACTTGAACCCAAGTCCGGCTTTTTCAATGGCATAGTGGGCTGATATTGTAGCTGGAAGCGGCACGTTAAAGCCTTCCAGAATTAGGGTATCTGTATAAGGTTCTACATTGGTTTTTACCAAGATCATCTTGGCAAATTCCCCTCCCCTAGTCTGTGGGTCAAAGTCTATCACAATTTTCCCTTTTTCAAATTGTAGGAGGGTGTCTCGGGAATATTCCGCGGTGGTACACCCACATTCCGTGATAACCTCTTCAACCACCAACGGTTGATTGGTCTTATTGGTAAAATGAAAAGAAGTTTGAACGTGTCCGTTTTCCTCCAATACCGAACCTAAGTCAATTACCTTTTTTTCCCATTGAATAAATGGCGATTCAACATCTTGACTGTTAACAGGAAAACAGGATACAAGGGTCAAAATAAACAGAAATGAATAGATGGGTAAAAGCTTCATACCTACAAATATCGTCAAAATCAAGATGAGTATGTATTTAATTAGTTAATTTGCGTCAAAAAATTTACCAATGGCACGTGTACTTACTGGAATTCAAAGTTCGGGAAAACCCCATCTCGGTAATATATTGGGAGCCATACTCCCCGCTATCGACCTGGCTAAAGAAGAGGCAAATGAATCCTTTATTTTTATTGCCGACCTCCACTCCCTGACTACGCTCAAAGACGGGCAGCAACGGCAAGAGAATGCGCGCGCGGTGGCTGCCGCATGGCTGGCATTTGGTCTAGATGTGGAGCGAACCGTTTTTTACCGGCAATCCCGTATTCCTGAAGTGGCTGAACTTACCTGGTACCTGAGCTGCTTTACTCCCTTCCCCATGCTCGCCAACGCACATAGCTACAAGGATAAAGCAGATCGGCTGGCTGACGTAAATGCAGGTTTGTTTATCTATCCGGTTCTAATGGCTTCGGACATTTTGTTGTATGATGCCCATATTGTGCCTGTTGGCAAAGACCAGCTCCAACATGTAGAAATCACCAGGGACATTGCCAGTGCATTTAACAATAAATTTGGGGAGGAAATCCTCTTGCTTCCCGAACCCCGCACCAGTGAAGATGTCATGATCATACCCGGTACCGACGGTAAGAAAATGAGTAAATCCTACAGCAATTACATCGATGTATTTTTGCCGGAAAAGGAGCTCAAGAAAAACGTGAACAGCATTATAACCGACAGTACTGCGCTGGAAGACCCCAAAGATCCCGATACATGCACGGTATTCAAACTGTTCAGCCTTATTGCGGAAAAGGATCAAACGGCTGATTTACGGGAAAAATACCTGGCTGGAAATTTTGGTTACGGACATGCCAAAAAGGAGTTGTTGTATCTGATTTTGGAGAAATATACGGAAGAACGTCGCATTTTTGATTATTACATGAGCAACCCGGCAGCCCTGAACACAATCCTTGAAACCGGGGAAGCAAAAGCCAGGGAGGTTGCTTTTAAGGTCCTTGATAGGGTGAGGGGGACATTGGGGTTTAATTGAATTCATGGCAAAAATCAGGGTAAAACGGAGATCCAGGTAATTTCACCCAATAAAAGAAATTAATCAATCTTTCATTTACAGGAGCTGTTTCCTAGCCAATTAACGATCGCTTCTTTTTTAAAATTAGTTTATTGGGGTTTTTGTCCAAAAGCGTCCTTGACAGGGATATTACCGATTAAAAAAAATCATTGTTCCCAAGTGCAAGGGAACTTACAATAAGGACAACCGCACCTACTGAAAGGCTAAAAATGACAATGTCCACTTATGGGTCGGAAGTCATGTTCCGTGCGAGCATGAAAGTAAAACCTATTTGGGTCCTTGGGTCGGTTTTCTTGGCAATACGTTGGCTCCAGTTATCAAATTTCCACGAAGGATTGAAAAAAAATTGGGCTTTTACCGGGATCTCCAGACTTCCTTGAGCGAACGTCCATTAATCTGCATAACAAGCCTGGCAGGATTGGAAATCAATACCAACCGAACATCTTGGCCGTCAAATTGCTCTGACTCTATGGGCACGCCTTGTATTCCTTTGACTTCGTACGAAACGATACCTCTTGAATCAGCCTTGAGGGGAACATATTGATTTGCCAGGTAGGCCGAAGGCAAAAGTACCTCGTTATCAGATCTCAACAAATCGTATATCTTTTCCAGTTCCCGCTCCAAATCCTCCCCATAGGTGTCATTGAAATCATCTTCCAAATCATGGAGGGCTTCTTCGATATCATCATATTCAGGATCGGCGTATGAAAATTTAGTGAGTTTGATCCGCAGTTCAATGATGCCTGTTAAGTCTTTGTCTAATTGATTTAAATCCATAAAGGGTAAAAGCTGTTAAATAATAACACGAAGTTACGGCAGATAGGTAGAGTTTCCAAAACCCACCTTCATAATTTATACAGGTGCTCATTATGGTTTTGTGGCATATATGCCGAAGTGACCATATTGGAATGACCGACTTGCTATCTTATCATGTTAACGGCAATCGGGGTTTTAATTCTTCCCAAAGATTTCTTCTGACTGTTTTTAATTTTGGATTGGATACGTTCTTTGGGAAATAAAGTGATATTTTTACCTCATGACATGGGGAAAAGGTAATTATTCCTTAATTTTCAGCATAGATAACCTAAGAATTTTAAACAAACTTTTTACAACCAATGACAGACGCTTCAATCATCAACAAAGCCAACTCCTGGCTAAACAGTAACATCGACCTTGTCACCAAAAGAAAAATAGAGGCCCTTCTGGCAGCAGAAGATTCTACCGAACTAATTGACTCCTTCTACAGGGATCTTGAATTTGGAACGGGAGGGCTGCGTGGATTGATGGGCGTAGGCTCAAACAGGATGAATGTATATACCATCGGTATGGCTACGCAAGGCTTGGCAAATTATCTCTTGCATTCTTTTCCCGGCCAAAAAATCCAACTGGCCATTACCAACGACTCCCGGATCAACAATACTTTATTCGCCGAAACTACTGCCAATGTACTAACCGCCAACGGCATCCATGTCAAGTATTTCCGTGAAATGCGCCCAACACCGATGTTGTCCTTTGCCATCAGGTACTATGGATGTCAAAGCGGTGTAATGGTAACCGCCTCCCACAACCCCAAGGAATACAACGGGTTTAAGGTATATTGGGAAGACGGTGGACAGGTCGTGCCTCCTCATGACAAAAACATCATCACCGAAGTGCTGAAAATCAAATCCATAGATGATGTAAATTGGAGCAAGAATGATAACTTAATCGAGTATATAGAGGAAGATTTTGATTCGATATACCTGGATGAAGTCAAAAAACTATCCATGTCGCCAGAAGCTATACTGGTACAAAAGGACATGACGATCGTCTTCTCACCCATACATGGTGCATCTGGTAAGATAGTGCCGGCTGCGTTGCGGATTTTTGGATTTGAGAATATCCATGTTGTCAAAGAGCAAATCGAACCGGACGGCAATTTCCCAACCGTCATATATCCCAACCCCGAAGAGCCAGAGGCATTGGAAATGTCGGTCAACTTGGCCAAAAAGATAAAAGCGGAATTGGTACTGGCCTGTGACCCTGACGGAGATCGGTACGCTGCCGTCGTTCCCAATGAAAAAGGAGAATATGAATTACTCAATGGCAATCAGACAGGTTCCTTGATTATCTATTACCTGCTGAATAAATGGAGGGAACATGGACGATTGACGGGAAGACAATTCACGGTGAACACCATCGTCACTACAGACCTGATCACCGAAATCAGCAAAGGATTTGGCGTAAAGACATATTCAACGCTTACGGGATTCAAGTACATCGCCGAAGTCATCTTGGAACAAGAAGGGAAAATGCAGTTCATCGCAGGGGGAGAGGAAAGTTACGGGTTTCTCATTGGTGATTTTGTCAGGGATAAAGACGGCGTATCTGCCTGTGCCATCGTAGCCGAAATTGTAGCCTACTACAAAACCAAAAGACTGAACATCATTGATGTCCTTGCCGAAATATACATTCAGTATGGATTCTACAAAGAATCCCTGATTTCGATAACCAAAAAAGGTAAGGACGGCGCAGAGCAGATCCAACAGCTTATGCACGGGTTCCGCACCAACAAGCCGTCTTCAATCAACGGGATGAAGGTGGTTAAAATCGTTGATGTACAGGAAAACAAAATTCATAACATGCTGGATGGCAAAGAACAAACCTTGGGCTTAGACAAGTCAAATGTAATCCAGTTTTACTTGGAAGATGGCAGCAAGATCTCGGCAAGGCCATCCGGAACTGAACCGAAGATAAAATATTACATTTCTGTCAATGAAAAGCTACCCAACAGGGATGCTTACAGAGCAGTTGAAAAATCATTGGACAACAAAATCGCTGGGTTGAAAAAGTTTTTTGAATAGTATTTATTTTCCCCAAAAACACAAAGTTTGCCCCGGATTACAAGTAACCTTAAAAATCCGGGGCTTTCATTTTAAATTAAAGTTTAGTTTTTTTATTAACCTTTGTGCTTCGATTTCCGCAACATAGCCAAGCCTCAGATCTTTAAATTACAACTTATTTCGATCTAACACATCTTAACGGCAAAATAGGTGCGATATAAAAATTTATATGTTGTAAAGAATATTTATTTTTTTTATTTAATAATTTAAAAAATTAAATTTAAATATTT
Source organism: Cytophagales bacterium (assembly GCA_038209145.1). Taxonomy (GTDB): domain Bacteria; phylum Bacteroidota; class Bacteroidia; order Cytophagales; family Cyclobacteriaceae; genus Lunatibacter. Next base: position 29,783 of record JBBQXZ010000025.1, read on the forward strand.
ATAGCCTTCATTTAATTTTTATATTAATTTTAAAAATTTTAATACAAAATTATAAATATAAAAATAAAAAATATAATTATACTAATGTTTTTCTTCCTACATATAAAAGCAGCAAGAAAAAATTACAGGAATTTTCGGGTTCAGATTAACCTCGAAAAATAGAAACAAAAAAGATTCAGGTTTCGCTCATATAATATTCTCAAGAAAGCCCAGAAAAATAATTTTTTGAACTGGTTGTTTGCTTTCCAGTATTGCCTTAGTGAGACCAACTGTAATATAAAAACCGTGCGGATCATTAATTTAATGTGGCCGCACGGTAAGTCATTAATTACTTAGGCATGATCACGGAATCAATTACGTGGATAACCCCATTTGATGCTTCAAGGTCAGCTGTTATTACTGTGGCAGTTTCAACTTTAACACCATCTCCAATAGTGATTGTAACCTCTTGACCATTAACTGTTTCAGCTTTTTGTCCGTCGGATAAGTCTTTTGACATTACTTTACCCGCTACTACATGATAAGTAAGGATAGCAGCTAGTTTTTCCTTATTCTCTGGCTTTAGAAGTTCTTCTACAGTGCCATCGGGTAATTTTGCAAATGCTTCGTTAGTGGGAGCGAATACTGTGAAAGGACCATTTCCGCTAAGTGTTTCTGCTAATCCTGCCGCAACAACGGCAGCAACGAGTGTGGTAAAATCTTCATTACCAGATGCAATTTCTACTATGTTTTCCATTTGATATTTATTTTAAGTGTCTTGTTTTAACAGAATGTATCAAATATTGTTTAAATAAATTTGTAATTAAATAAATTAATTAAAAAATCTAATTAAAAGGGTATTAGTTAATAAATATCAATTATTAATAAAATGTTAAGCTTTATTTAAATTATCGTTTAATAATCACTGAATTTTTAGTATTTATATAAGATTATTGCTTGGGGAAGTGAAAAATTTAATCTAGAAAAGTATGAAAAAGAAAAATGGTAAAGTTAAAATTTCACTTCCTTCATTTCATGTCCCCCGACAAACGATCCCCGCATCAAGTAAGGGTCAGGATTTGCGACTTGCTTATGCTTCGGAACATTAATTCCCGCGCATAAGCGACTTTCACCCTTCGGAATAATTTGGTTGCAGGGCAGGTTGCGATGTAGTTTAGATTCCGCTGTCTGACATAAGGGAGGCGCAACCGCCAAAACATGGAAACTACCTGCATTTTTAACTTGGTGTTGAAACCGCCTATTATTAAAAAAAGTCTCCCCAATGAGGATTTTTAGGAATTATCCCGGGGCCTTACCATATTTAAATCCGGCAATTTAAAACCCTGTTCGATATGAGTGGGCTTGCATAACTCTCGATATTGAAAAATACAGCCTTTAACTAAGAACTGGTAGGGAGCCAAAAATGGAAAAGATACTGCCAAAGGGAGCGTAACGAATTACCAATTCCTGGAAATTACTCATTGATTAGGTATTGAAATCTGATTTATTTATATTAAATTACTGTCATCCGACTAAATCCCAAAACATGGGAAAAAGTCCTCTGGTTCTCTAATTAAGGGGGATTTTTTTGATTTTGAAAAACACCCCCCTGATTAAAACCGAACAATTCGAATTGTACTATTTTCAGATCCCTGT
>JBBQXZ010000026.1:0-30952 GCA_038209145.1 Cytophagales bacterium
CCGTCTTCCTGTGGCGCAAAACCAAACCCATCTCCCCCAATTACAACTCCGGGATGAAATTCACAATAACTGCCGATTTGGGTTTTTCTCATGACTTTAACCCCGGCATAGAGGATGCAATGATCCCCGATGACGACATTGTCTCCAATAAATACATGGGGGTAGATTTTTACATTTTTACCAATTTTGCAGTTTTTTCCAATATAGGAAAAAGCACCCCGGTATCCATCTTCCTCCATGGTACTGCTTTCGTCCATAAATGAAGGCTGCTCAGTACCCAGTAAAACTTGTTTGTCGAAGTTTTCTACAAACTCCAGCAGTTGGGTAAATCCGGTATAGGCATCTTTAACCCTGATAAGTGTTGTGGTAAAAGCTTTTGTGGGGGTGAAATTTTCAGAAACGATAACCGCCGTGGATGCTGTTTGGTACAAATAGGGCTCGTACTTCAAATTGGATAAAAAACTAATGCCACCTGGCTGACCTTCCTGGATTTTGTCCAACCTGTTTACTTTCTGAAAACCATCCCCTTCTACCTCTCCGTTTAAAAGTTGGGCTATTTGGCTAATGGTAAATTCCATATATGATAAAGTTAATTTAATGTAAAGTTAAATCTTTAGCCCAACAAGCGTAGTGTTTTTTCACAATTTTACTCATGGCTTTGATGTTGGGTAAGTCGGCTGCTTGGGCCACATCGATGACCTCCCCCTTTTTTGTCAGGACAAATATGCTTTTTCTTGTTGCATAAGCGTGGTTGCTAATTATCCCTGAAGAGAAAAAGTACGGGACATCTGCTTCCGGGATGTCTAAGCGCTGTTGGATTTCCTTACCCATGTGTTCAAGTGCCGTTCTTCCAAACGGTACATTCGAGAGGTTGATCTTAAACAAATTTCGGGTAAGAAACATGTCCGCAATATTTCTTAGCACATAGTCTCCTTTTTTTTTCCAAAGCTTCAAACCACCCCAGATGTCAAAATCATCCAATTCGGCAAATTGACTTAGGACGTGTGGATTTTTTTCAAAATCAACCAGTTGGATGTCATTGGACAAAAAATAAAGCAGGGATTCGGTGCCGGGCAGATCCATGCCTGACTTCTGAAGGTACTTTGCCCTAAGAATCAAATTGATCAGCATTTTCTCCGCACTTACTGTGGTTTTGTGCAAATATACCTGCCAATACATCAGCCTTCTGGCACTCAGAAAATTCTCGATGCTGTATATGCCTTTCTCTTCTATCACCAGCTGATCGTCTTTGACATGCATCATCTTTATGATTCTGTCCGCCCCTATAGTGCCTTCGGAGACTCCCGTGAAGAAACAATCCCGCTGCAAATAATCCAGCCGGTCTATATCAAGCTGACTACTTACCAATTGATGGAAAAATCTTCTTTCGTAATTTCCGTTAAAAATACGTAATGCGAGGTCAAGTTGGCCGCCAAATTGCTCGTTTAGCTCTAAAATAAACAACCTTGAGATGGACTCGTGGGAAACATTCATCAATAGGCTGAATTCCAGGGCATGGGAAAAGGGGCCGTGGCCAATGTCATGAAGTAAGATGGCAATAAGAGCAGATTCATATTCGCTGTTGTCTATTTCTATCCCTTTATTTCGGAGCTGATCCAAGGTCACGCTCATCAGGTGCATCGCCCCGATAGCATGGTGAAACCGGGTATGTAAAGCACCCGGATAGACGTAATCCGTTAAACCTAATTGTTTGATTCTTCGTAATCGTTGGAGATAAGGATGGTCAATGATCGCAAAAATCAATTCACTGGGTATATTTATAAATCCATATACCGGATCATTTATTATTTTATGGCTTTTCAATGGCCTGTTAGGTTAGAGGTAAGCGACCAAAAGTAATTATTAATTTTAAAAGTATTAACTTTCAAGATATGCAAAAATTCAATATACTCTGGGCAGACGATGAAATAGATTTGTTAAAGCCCCATATTTTATTTCTCCAGCAAAGAGGATATGACGTTGTGACCGTCAACAGTGGACTGGATGCGGTAGAAAAAGTCGAAGAACAAAACTTCGACATCGTGTTTTTGGATGAGATGATGCCCGGTATGACCGGTTTGGAGACCCTCCAGCAAATCAAAATCCTCAAACCCCAAGTGCCTGTGGTGATGATCACCAAAAGTGAGGAAGAACATATCATGAACGATGCGATAGGTGCCAAAATAGCTGATTATCTCATCAAACCCATCAACCCAAATCAGATTCTTTTATCCGTCAAGAAAATTCTCCAAAATAAACAGCTGATCAGCGAGAAGACCAATTTGTCTTATCAACAGGACTTTAGAAACATCAGCATGGCTTATAATGATGCCATCGATCATGAAGAATGGACTGAGATTTACAAGAAATTAACCTATTGGGAACTTGAGATAGACGAGACAGAAAATAAGAGTATGCAGGAAGTGTTGGATACCCAAAAAGTTGAAGCCAATGCCAACTTTGCCAAGTTTATCAAAGAAAACTACCTGGATTGGTTGAATGAACCCAACATCAAGCGGCCCACCCTTTCGCATCAGGTAATGAAGGAAATGGTATTTCCCAAGTTGAAGTCGGGTAAGCCGTTGTTTTTTGTGGTCATTGACAATTTGAGATTGGATCAGTGGGAAATTATTGAGCCGCTACTGAGTGACTATTTTGTAGTTGAAAAGGACGATACTTATTTCAGCATACTTCCCACCACGACAGCATTTTCCAGAAACGCGTTGTTCAGCGGTATGATGCCGTCTGATATGGCCCGCTTACACCCGGATCTTTGGGAAGGGGAAGATACGGATGAAGGGAAAAACAACAAGGAGGAGGAATTTCTTCAAATCAACCTGAAAAAAAACAGATTAAATATCAAGGCGAGTTATAACAAAATTCTTCAGGTAAATCAGGGAAAGGCAGTTTTGGAACAATTTGTAAATCTGTTAAAGAACGACTTGAATGTGTTGGTTTATAATTTTGTGGACATGATGTCACATGCCCGTACCGACATGAAAATGATCCGTGAACTGGCTCCCAATGAATCGGCCTACCGATCCCTTACCCATAGTTGGTTTTTACATTCATCTCTTTTTGAGCTGTTCAAAAAAATAAGTGATGCAGGTGCAGAAGTAATCGTGACTACCGATCATGGCACCAAAAAAGTAAACAGGCCCTATAAAATCATAGGTGACAGAAATGTTACCACCAATTTAAGATATAAACAAGGGAAAAACCTTAATTTTGAATCAGGGAAGGTATTTGAGATTAGCAAGCCTGAGTTGGCAAAATTGCCAAAATTCAATATTTCCACCAGCTATGTATTTGCCGTGGAAGATTATTTCTTCGCGTACCCAAATAATTACAACTATTATGTCAACTATTACAAAGATACGTTTCAGCATGGCGGAGTTTCTTTGGAAGAGATAATCGTTCCCATCATGTATATGATCCCTAAGAAGTAAAGAGTTGGAAAAAATCCATTGCCATCTTGGCCAGATTTCTGAATGTGCCAAATTAGTCATAGATTTATGCAGGCATTCACCGGTATGGGTTTTTCAGGGAGCGATGGGGGCCGGAAAAACTACACTTATAAAAGCAATCGCAGTTGAATTGGGGGTGGCGGATATAGTCAAAAGTCCTACTTATGGGTTAGTAAACGAGTATGAAGATTCTATTGGAAATACGTATTTCCATTTTGATTTTTATCGGATAGAAGACCCCATGGAAGCTGTTGATATGGGCGTGGAGGAATACTTTAAAAGCGGGAAGCACTGCTGGATCGAATGGCCCGAAAAAATTGAGGACCTATTGCCCGAGGAATTTATGAAAATATATATCCGGGAAGTCGGTCCTGACCAAAGAGAAATATGCATAACGAAACTAATCAATGGCGGTTCAGACTGAATTTACCGAAATAGCCACCAAATCACTGGCGATTACCAAAGAGTCAATGGCCAGGGTAAAGAAATCGAAGAATGCGATTTTGGTAGGTATTCCCAAAGAAAATGCCACACATGAAAAGCGGGTTGTATTAACTCCCGAAGCCGCTGGGTTACTTGTCAACAACGGTCAGCGGGTAATCATCGAATCTGAAGCCGGGCTGGCGTCAAAATTTACGGATCAACAATACCTGGATGCTGGCGCCCAGGTGGTCTACTCCTCCAGGGAAGCATTTGATGTGGAGGTAGTATTGAAGGTGGAGCCACCTAAACCGGAAGAGATCAATTTCATGCGTCAAGGCTCCTGCTTGCTTTCCGCACTGCAGTTGGGGGATCAGCAGGCAGAATTTATTCATGGGCTAAACCAAAAGAAAATCACAGGGGTTTCTTTTGAGCATTTGGAAGATAAGGTAGGCGGTATGCCTGTGGTAAGAGCCATGAGTGAAATCGCCGGCAGTACGGTGATGCTAATCGCCGCGGAATACCTGAGCAGTGTCAGCAATGGTAAGGGATTGGTTTTAGGGGGCGTGACGGGTGTTCCTCCCACCCAAGTTGTCATTATTGGTGCCGGAACAGTAGCCGAGTATGCAGCGAGAACCGCATTGGGACTGGGGGCAAACATCAAAATCTTTGACAATCAGTTGTATAAACTGCGTCGGATCAAGCAGCTCCTGGGCCAACAGGTATTTACTTCTACCATAGATAATTTTACCCTGTCACAGGCCTTAAAAGAGGCAGACGTGGTCATCGGAGCCCTTCGGGCGGAGCGTGGACTGGCAAAGATGGTTGTCACAGAAGAGATGGTCGCCCAAATGATGGAGGGTAGCATAATTATAGACGTGAGCATAGATCAGGGCGGCTGTGTGGAAACAATCGAACGTACCACGCATGATGAACCTATATTTACCAAGCACGGAGTCATCCACTACGGGGTTCCTAATATTGCCTCCAGGGTGTCTCGAACGGCGTCTTTTTCATTCAGCAATATTTTTACACCAATTCTACTTCAGATGGCGGATTTGGGAGGTGCCGAGGAGATGATTTTTAATTATAAATGGTTTATGAAAGGAGTGTACACTTACCGCGGTAGCTTGACCAACGCCCACTTGGCCAGGAAATTTATGATGCCGCATAAGGAACTACAGTTGCTATTAGCCGCCAGGTACTGATTTTTTGTAAAAAGATCAAGACAACAAATTCTGCCTAAGTAAAAATTCGAGCTGATCATTGGCTTTTATCAGGCTGTCTGTCAGCTGTTTGTTCTCTTTTCGCAGGGAATAGACCTCAAAGGCATTTTTGACTACTGTGCGCAGGTAATCCTCTTCCCAAGGCTTTGTAAGGTAATGGTAAACTTTTCCCTTGTTGATGGCATCGATGACAGCCTGCACATCCGTATAACCTGTAAGCAAAATGCGCATCGGCTCGGGATGTAGGGGTATGATTGATTTCAGAAAATCAACGCCATTCTCCTCAGGCATACGCTGATCGGTAATGATGACATCAATTTCCTGATTCAATAACAACGCCCTCCCATCTTTAGCCGATTCTGCTAAAAAAATCTTATAGTCTCTCCTAAATGTAGCTTTAAAGGCCTGAAGGTTGTTTACCTCATCATCTACATACAAGACCCTGATCTTTTCTATCTCCATGCGATAAATATCGTTATAAGCATCTAAATTATAAAATGCTCCGGGTAAAAATATGCATCAATACCCGTCATTTCGTTTTTTAATAATTTGGTAATGAAGTTCATACCTTGGTTTAAGTTCCGAAGTTTATTTTAAAATTCATTAAAAAAAAATAAATTTGTAAAAAAAAAGGATAAATTTTTTCAAATCCCCCGATTTTCTGGATACAAAAATATAACTTTACTACTAATATCACCCGTTTTATTAGCACTGGCATGAACAACTCTGAAAATGGAGATGAGTTAGCACACGAATTTAAACCAATCATTTTATCCCCTAGAATTCCTGGGGATGTAAAGCGCATCCAACAACTCAAGAAAAATGTGGGAGTGCTTGTATTCGATACCCTTGCCAGTCAGGTCAAGGAACTTTTGAAAATAGACAACCCAGCCATGCAGATGACCGCCGGGCAATTTTTGGATAAACAAAACAACTACTATTCCCAAAGACAACAGCCTCCTGAGGAAGTCGGAAACTGGATTTATTACCCTTGGAGAAAAACCCTTGTTCGAATCCTTGAGGAAGAAGAATTCATAAGATTGAGGACTTCTAGAAATAAATACAAAATCACAACAGAAGAGCAGGCTTTGCTCGCTAAAAAGAAAATTGGCGTAATTGGGTTATCGGTGGGACAGAGTGTGGCCGTCAGTTTAGCCATGGAGCGGTGTTTTGGAGAGTTGCGCATCGCTGATTTTGACACCCTCGACCTCAGTAATGTCAATAGAATCCGCACAGGATTGTATAACATAGGATTGAAAAAGACCACTATTGTAGCTAGAGAAATAGCTGAAATAGACCCTTATTTAAAAGTTACTTTATTTAATGAGGGAATAAATGAACAAAATATGCATGATTTTTTTACCTTGGGGGGAGAAATTGATGTATTGGTGGAGGAGTGTGACAGTTTGGCCATAAAAATCGCAAGTAGGGTTAAGGCAAAAGCCCTTGCGATCCCCGTCTTGATGGACACCAGTGACAGAGGAATGATGGATATTGAGCGGTTTGATGAGCAAATGGACAGGCCCATTTTTCACGGACTTTTGGAGGCATTTGGTGATGAAAGCCAGTTGAAGGGTCAGCTACCCGAAAAGGCAAGAGAAATGATGATGAGCATATTGCAGTTTGAAAACCTATCAGACAGGGTTAAATACAGTTTTTCTGAAATTGGCAAATCCATAACTACCTGGCCTCAGTTGGCCTCTTCGGTAATCATGGGTGGTGCAGCTTGCTGCCATTATTGCAGAATGATCCTGTTAAAGCAGCCGGTAAAATCAGGAAGGTTTTATATTGATTTGGAATTATTAATCAATTCCCATGAAGGTTAGAGTAAGGATAGTCAAGGCCATTGATGATGTAGAGGCAACCGAAAAATATATCTATGGACATCATAAGGTATTGGAATCCTATGGCATTACCAAAGTAACTTCGGCTGACAGATCCTGGGCACTCAATCCCCAAGTTTATTTAATATTATTCGAATCCATGGATGATTTCCGGGTATTGGGAGGAGGTAGGATCCAGATGAGGACGGAAAATTTCCCCCTGCCTTTTGAGACAGCTATACAGGATATTGACCCCAAAATTATCCCCTATATGGCGGATTTTAAGGATTTGGAGGTAGCAGAGTACTGCGGACTCTGGAATAGCAGGGAAGTTGCTGGCTTTGGAATTGGCAGCATATATCTCGTACGGGTAGGTATTGCCATATTGCCACAGTTGAAGCTGAAAAAATTGTTTGGGCTGAGTTCGCCCGTAACACTCAGTATTTCCAAGAGTGTGGGTTATGAGGTCATTACCTCTTTGGGAGACAACGGTTCTTTTTATTATCCGAAAGAAGGGCTGATCGCTACCGCACTTGAGATTGTGGACATCGAAAATCTTCCATTTGCAAATGAAACGGAAAGGGATAATATTTTTGATTTGAGAAGTAATATGAACTTCAACACCGTAGAAAGTGGTCCCAGAGGAAAGATGGAATTGCAGTTTGAATTACAAATACCACAACCTAGCTAATGAGAAAAGATTACATGAATATTAAAAATACGGCATTAACTTTATTTTTGATCTTATTGGTAATTGTTCCCATATTTTATTATTTGGGCGTGTTTGGGGGGTATGATGGATTCAAATTTTCTACCTACGAGTACTATATAGGAGACAAAGAGTTGGAGAAGGAGGCCTTTGAGGGGAGTGCATTTACTCTCAAATCGGATGGAAAAATAAATTTGGACGTATTGAATGTGCCCCTTTATGTAAAGGTGAGTTTGGACCAATACAAGGATATAATATCCGGCGATCCTTCTTATATTGAAGTAAACAGTCCCACATTAAGAGAAGTGGAGTTTTTTAGGATTTCGGAGGAAGGAGAATGGGTCGCTATAGAAACAGCCGGAACCCAATTCCCAAGGCCTGATAACCTTAAAAACCCCAGCCCATATTTTAAAATTATCGATCACGATGGATTTACCAACGACCTGATATTTAAAATCCGGTCGGAAGTACCCATAGAGTTTGACATAACCATTTCCCCGCAACAAACCTTTTTTGATAATTATACCAGGCGGATGGTGATCATCAGTGGCTATTTCGGCATCATGTTCGCTTTGTTTTTGTACAATCTCATCCTGTTTTTCTCTGTAAAAGACAAAGTGTATCTTTTCTATTGTTTTTATATTTTATTTATCGCCCTTGCCCAATTATCCCTATCTGGCTATTCGTATTTTTTCTTAGGGCAGAACCCATTTATCTATGAAGTCAGTATCATTGGGTTTACAACCTTGTCCAGTTTTTTCGTCATACCCTTTTTCCAACTTTTCCTTAAGACATCCCAGTATGTCCCAAAATATGAGAAATACCTCTATTTAATCGTTTTAATTTATGTCATTGCGTTGATTTTGAGATTATTGGGGTATGTATCTCAGAGTTATTCCATCGTAGACGTCAATGGATTGATACTTGCCGTTTCATTTATTTCCATCGGATTTATTGTGGCAAAAAAAGGTTTTCGATCGGCATATTTCTTTTTGCTGGCGTGGAGTTTCCTGTTGGTTGGATTGGTAGTTTTTATCTTAAATAACCAGGGAGTCTTAGATTTGGGAGCTTATGCCAACTTACCGCTTTTGGCAGGAACAGCCATTGAGGCACTTTTGCTGTCTTTTGCTTTGGCGGATAAAATCAATATCCTAAAAAAGGAAAAAGAGAAAGAGCAGCATGACAAGGTAGATGCACTTAAAGAAAATGAACGGCTTATAAAAGAACAGAATGTATACCTGGAGGAAATGGTGACTTCGAGAACACGTGAGTTGGAGCTTACCCTTAAAAATCTAAAAGACACGCAAATTCAGCTTGTGAATCAAGAAAAGATGGCATCGTTGGGACAGTTGACAGCAGGCATTGCGCATGAAATAAACAACCCCATCAATTTTGTCAGTTCCAATATTTCTCCCTTGAGGCGGGACATCAAAGAAATTCTTGAGTTGATGGAACTTTACCGGGAAAAGGGCAAGTTGGAATTTTCGGAGGAAACCAAGTCAGAAGTGAATGACTTTGAAGAAGACCTGGAGCTTGATTATGTGCTGGAGGAAGTTAACCAGTTGCTTTCCGGCATGGAAGACGGGGCCAAAAGAACTGTGGAAATAGTCAGGGGATTGAAGCTTTTTTCCAGAATAGATGAGCAGGACGTAAAAGAAGTCGACCTTCATGATGGGCTGGACAGTACCTTGATTCTACTAAACAGCTCCATGGGTGGTCGGATTATGGTCAAAAAAGAATATGCCAGTCTACCTATGGTAGAATGTCTTGCAGGAAAGATCAATCAGGTGTTTATGAACATCATCAGTAACGCCGTTCACGCCTTACAGGACCACCCTGTAGAAGGTAGAACGCCGGAACTTACCTTGAAAACCACCCTAGATGGTGACAAAGTCCTCATCCAGATTTCCGATAATGGGCCTGGTATGCCACCCCAGGTTAGGGATAAAATTTTTGAGCCATTCTTCACTACCAAACCAGTTGGTAAGGGGACGGGTTTGGGATTGTCCATCGTTTATACTATCATTGAAAACCATAAAGGGACCATACGGGTTGAATCAGAAATGAACGTAGGGACAAATTTCATTATAACCCTTCCTATAAACCAAAAATAAAAAGGCAATGATCCGAAAAATCAATGTGCTCTATATTGATGATGAAGACAATAATCTAAGCTCTTTCAAGGCAAGCCTTCGCAGGGATTTTGTAATTCATACAGCACTGGATGCTGAAGAGGGGTTGAAAATGGCGCAAGAGATAGAATTTGAAGTCGTCATTGCGGACCAGCGTATGCCTGGGATGACAGGGGTGGAATTTTTCGAAAAATTGGTTGTGGTCAACCCCAGGCCAATTAGGATCTTACTGACGGGGTATTCAGATATTGTCAGTGTGATTGACGCAATCAACAGGGGGGAAGTTTATCGATTTATAGACAAGCCCTGGAACCTTGAGCAGATAAAAAACGCAATTTTCAACGCAGCAGAAATATATGATGCACGGAGAGAGCTCAAAGTCAAAAATGACAGACTACAAAAACTGCATTCTGAGATGAACCAGTTTGTCTACAGCCTGTCCCATGAGCTCAGGGGGCCATTGATGAGCATTTCAGGCATCTCCAAATTGGCGAAAATGGAAACTTTGGAACCATCGATCTTAGAGTATTTTGAAATGATCGACTCGGCAACCTTAAAACTGGATGATTTTATTTACAAAATGCTTGATTTTTACAGGTCAACCAAAATCGAAAATAAAATTGAACTTATTGATTTCAAATTGATTTTTGACCAGCAAATGGCAGAATATAGGAAAAAGTGGGTCATGAATGAGGTTGAATTTTCCATTGATATCCGGCAAGATTTCGACTTTCACTCGGATGAAGCCAAGATCCGGGTAATTCTAAACAATCTAGTGGGCAATGCCTATAAATTTCAAAAGGAATCGGGGTCCAAAAAAATTAAAATTACCATTACGACAAGCAAGGGGCAAGCTGAAATTACGGTGGTGGACAACGGCATTGGAATTGAGGAAAAACATCAAAAAGCTGTTTTTAACCTATTTCACAGGGCAACACAACGAAATGTGGGATCGGGCCTGGGTTTGTATATGGTGAAAGAATCCGTTGAACAAATGAACGGCACAGTGATATTGAAATCTGAACAGGGAAGTGGAACCAGTGTCCAGGTTATTCTACCGGATTTAAAATTGCTGGACGTTATATAATTGCTTTTTATTCCTTTCAACACCTGCCAACTTTACACTTCTTTTCTTTGTTAGAAGGTAAATAGGGCGTAATTTGCGCAAAATTTATTCCTATAAAATTCTTTTTTATGATTAATCCTTGGCACGACGTAAGTATTGGCGAGCAGTCTCCCGAATACGTGATGGGTATAATAGAAATCCCCAAAGGCAGTAAAGGCAAGTACGAATTGGATAAAAAAACAGGCATGTTGCTTTTGGATAGGGTGTTGTTTTCGGCAGTTCATTATCCCGCAAACTACGGATTTATTCCCCAAACGTTTTGCGAAGACCATGACCCACTGGACATCCTGATCATTTCCCAGATTGACATTCCCTCCATGACGCTTGTAAAGGCCAAAGTGATAGGGGTGATGCGCATGATTGACGGGGGTGAGGCAGATGACAAAATCATCGCAGTGGCTGCTGATGACCAATCGGTCAACTATATCGACAATATCAGTGAATTACCACCCCACTTGATGAAAGAAACTAGAAGGTTTTTCGAAGATTACAAAAAACTTGAAAGCAAAGAAGTGAAAGTAGAAGATTTTCTGGGCAAGGATGAAGCCATGAAAATCATCCTAGATGCTATCAAACTCTATGACCGTACCTTCCGAACTGTTAAATAAGTCGCTGAAACCCAACTTCCACTTGGGTTTTGTTTTTACCAATAGCTTGCCATACGCACTGGACAAGTTCCGTTATTTTTTGGTGGCAAAGTCCCTTCTACTAGGTTTGGGACTGATTTTATTCCCCCTAAACCTGAGTGCGCAAGAGACTGTTGACAAGCTTCAAGTTTCCGGTTACCTGGAAGCTTATTACTCCTTTGATTTTAGCAGGCCTTTTTCTCATGAAAGGCCCTCCTTTCTATATAACTTCAAGCGCCATAATGAAATTTCTTTTAACATGGCCCTCCTGCAATTGACATATACTTCCGGAAAAACAAGGGCCAATATCGGAGCCATGGCAGGGACCTATGCCCAATACAACTTGGCAGATGAGCCCACGTGGGCACAGTTTTTCTACGAAGCATCCGTAGGTGTGCAGTTGTTGGAGAAATTATGGCTGGATGTGGGTATCATGCCCTCACATATTGGGTTTGAAAGTGCCGTGGGATTGGATTGCTGGCACCTTTCGAGAAGTATTCTGGCAGAGAATTCCCCTTATTTTCTTACAGGGGCCAGGCTATCCTATGCGATAAATAAAAAACTGGAGGCAACCTTATGGGTTACCAATGGATGGCAGAATGTCCAGCGGCCAGAAGGCTACCAATCCCCTGGATTCGGACTGGGTGTTATCTATAAACCCACCGGGGATGTCACGCTAAATTATGCGAATTACCTGGGAAATGAATCAACGTATCCCATCAAAATGTACCGTTTCTTTAATAATTTTTATGTCCAAAAGTATTCCGACCTGGTCAATGTGACCATTGGGGCGGATGTTGGGGTAGAACAACGGTTATTCAGGGCAGGGCTTAATTCCTGGTATGGAATTACCTTTTCCCTACAAAAGCAACTTACCGATCAATTCACCCTGGCGGGAAGAGCCGAATACTATTCAGATACCAATGGAGTAATCCTTGCCAACGGGATGCAGTTGTCCGGATTCTCCCTAAATCTGGATTACAGCATCACGGAGAAAGCTGTAGTCAGGATCGAGGGAAGGCAATTTATCAGCCCCGAACCTATTTTTGAACAACCGACAGGATGGATGAACAGGGGGAATCTAGCGATCAACACCTCCTTGGCGATGCGTTTTTAACCTAAATTCTTGAGGCTTTCCTCCAAGGTCTTTAATTTGGATTCCGCATCCGCTTGTTTTTGTTGTTCTTTTTCGAGCACATCTGCGGGAGCATTTGCCACAAAACGTTCATTTCCGAGTTTCTTCATGACAGCTTGAAGAAATCCATTGGTATAGTTTATTTCCTTTACCAGGTTTTCCTTTTCCTCAGTCACATTTATTTTTTGCGAAATTGGAATAAAACCCTCATCAGATTTTACGATAAAGCTCACCGAATGGTCAACCTGATCCCCAAAGGAAATAGAAGTCAAGTTGGCGAGTTTCACCAAAACCCCTTCAAACGATTCGTAAAGTTCAGTACGGGTTGTTTTGACGGTAAGTGCCAAGGCTTCTTTCGGTGAAATGCCCTTTGAGGCACGGATGTTTCTAATCTGGGAAATCACATCAAATAGGTGTTGGGCATCTTCTATCACCTTGGAATCAAACGAAGTCATTGTAGGCCATGCCGATACTATTAGGGCGTTCTTAGTTTCGCGCTCATTGATCTGATGCCACAGCTCCTCGGAGATAAAGGGCATAAATGGATGTAAAATTTTTAGAATATTCTCAAAAAAGGCCAACGTCTTTTCATAGGTTTCCCGGTCTATGGGAGCTTGATAGGCTGGTTTGATCATCTCCAAGTACCAGGAACAGAAATCGTCCCATACAAGCTTGTAAGTACTCATAAGCGCATCGGAGATTCTAAACTTGACAAAGTGGTCTTCAATTTCTGCCAGCGCCTGCTGATAACGGTTTTCGAACCAGTCGATGGACACCTTGTTTTCTGGGGGGATTTCGCTTTCGCTGATTTCCCACCCTTTGATCAGCCGGAAGGCATTCCAGATTTTATTGCTGAAATTCCTGCCTTGTTCCACCAGTTTTTCATCAAAGGGCAGATCATTGCCGGCCGGGGAACTGAATAACATGCCAGTCCGTACCCCATCTGCACCATAGTTGGTGATAAGTTCCAGTGGATCAGGGGAGTTACCTAGAGATTTGGACATCTTTCGGCCTAACTTATCCCGTACGATACCCGTGAGATACACATTTTTGAAGGGCGGCTCACCGGTATATTCATACCCCGCGATGATCATCCTGGCTACCCAAAAAAAGAGAATTTCAGGTGCCGTCACCAGGTCATTGGTTGGATAATAATAGCTGAGATCTTGATTCTTTTTGCCGGTTTCGAAAAAATCCGCATCAAAAACCGAAATCGGCCATAGCCAGGAAGAGAACCAGGTGTCCAGTACGTCCTCGTCTTGTTTGAGATCTGATTCGGTATATAATGTATTGGAAGAAGCATTGGCAAGATTTAGTGCTTCATCCATGCTTTTGGCGACAACATATTCCCCATTTGGCAGGTAATAGGCAGGAATTCGGTGTCCCCACCACAGTTGTCTGGAAATACACCAATCCCGTACATTTTCCATCCAACTTCGATACATGTTCTTAAACTTTGGAGGAAAAAGCTTGATGGTGTCATCCATTACGGCAGCCAAGGCGGGTTTGGTAATGTCTGTCATCCGAAGAAACCATTGCATCGAAAGCCTTGGCTCAATGACCGCATCTGTCCTTTCTGAATGACCCACATTGGAGGTGTAGCTTTCTTCTTTGGTCAACTGATTGGCCTCTTTCAGCAGTTTGGCTATTTTTTTACGGGCAACAAATCTGTCTTCGCCGACAAGTATCTGTGCTTTTTCGTTTAACGTGCCGTTATCGTTGAGAATATCGATCACTTCCAGCTTATGTCGGAGGCCGATTTCGTAGTCATTTATGTCGTGGGCAGGGGTTATTTTTAGACAACCCGTACCAAATTCTTGATCTACATAATCGTCTTGAATGATCGGAATAGCTCTATTTATTAAAGGAATCAGTGCTTTTTTCCCTTTGAGGTGGCTGAATCTCCCATCCTCAGGATGAACACAAATGGCCACATCCGCCATAATGGTTTCTGGTCGCGTAGTAGCTATCGTGAGAAACTCATCGCTGTTTTCGATCGCATACTGGATATAATACAATTTGGAAGGAACTTCTTTGAAGATCACCTCATCATCTGAAAGGGCGGTCTTCCCTAGGGGATCCCAATTGACCATCCGTATACCCCGATAGATTTTTCCCTTTTTATGTAGGTCGACAAAAACATTGATGACAGCCCGACTCAGGTCTTCGTCCATCGTGAATTTGGTGCGTTCCCAGTCACAGGACGCACCGAGTTTTTTAAGTTGCTCCAGGATGATTC
Organism: Cytophagales bacterium; assembly: GCA_038209145.1. Lineage (GTDB taxonomy): Bacteria > Bacteroidota > Bacteroidia > Cytophagales > Cyclobacteriaceae > Lunatibacter. The sequence continues at coordinate 14,904 of JBBQXZ010000026.1, forward strand.
CCCCGTATTTCTCTTTCCATTCCCAAGCATGGGCTAAAAACTCCTCCCGGGTCAGGCTTTTTTTATCTATGCCTTTTTCTCTGAGCATGGCGACCACTTTAGCTTCTGTGGCAATGGACGCATGATCTGTACCAGGTACCCAACAGGCGTTTTTTCCCTCCATTCTTGCCTTACGAATCAAGATATCCTGAATGGTATTGTTAAGCATATGTCCCATGTGAAGCACTCCAGTCACATTGGGCGGGGGGATCACGATGGAAAATGGCTCTTTGTTATAATCTACCTCTGAGCGGAAAAGTTGATTGTCCATCCAGTATTTATACCATTTTGATTCAGATGCACTTGGGTTATATTTAGAAGCTAAAGACATAGTTGTTGATTGCTTGAACCGCAAAATTAACATAATTATTTTTCTACGGATCGAAATATGCCGTGTTTAAGCAATTAATCGAGACACTCATGGGGTTTTCACCGGTTTTGGGTTCAACGCCAGGGGTGTCTGAGTTTTAGCGACGCATCGAAAAAATTGAAATGCTAGGGAGAGAATTAGAAAAAATGACTTTTGTTTAAAAATGCTGAAGGTGATTCATTCGGTAAGCCATTCAAGGTGCACTTTTCTTGACTTAGGATGCTGTCTTGGGGACTATATCTAACTTAAAGTCACGGTCAAATTCTAGCTTGTGTCTGATTTCATTCACCTTAGGGGTTTTTTCGGACAAATTAAAATCTCCGGTCAATATGCAGGGTAGATGCTCTTTGTTGATGGCATTTATTTTTTCCAGTATCTTTTTTTTAGAGGAGGCCCTTTCCTTTGATTCATTGGTGTCAAAATAAACGTTGAACACATAAAATTCCTGACCGTCTTTTCCTTTGAACCTACCCCAGGAACATATTTTTTCATCTTCAGAATTTTTCCCTTTTGATGAGGAGGAAGAAAGTCCAAAAGAGCTGTGCTCCAAGAGCTCGAACTTATCCGGATTATAGAAAACAGGGCTACAAACATGTTTGCTTCCTGCTTGGTCACTTTCCGTATCCAGCCTGGGAAAAGAGAATTCCGAGCTGCTGTACTCTGTCTGATTATAGATTCCTTCTTTGGGCCCCAGTATATCCATTTCATGAAATCGGATCAAGTTGATGGCATGAGGGGCACGGTTGCTCCTTGGATTTAAATCTTCCGGAGGATTTTCGTATTGAATATTGTAGGTTGCAATTTGATCAGAAGTCTGCGCCGATAACGAAACTGACAGTTGAATAAGAAAGCTAGCCAGAAAAAAAGATTGAAATATAAAATTTATTGAGAATCGAATCATGACGGCATTTATTTAATAAATCTGATACAAAGGTAATCATTTTAACTACAATTTACAATAAATGTGTCAAAAAAGTAAAATGGCCTTATTTATAAGACCATTTTACGGCAATTTTCATCTAATTTCAATATCGAAAGGTATTTTGGCCATTACCCCTTCCATGCGCTTTATTTTTTCCATTTGTTGATAAATCTCATACGTCATCCCCCATTTAAGTCGAGAGTAAGCGATTTGTACATCCTGGGTAAATTCGCTCAGAATCTGTTCGAAAAAGCTTTTCTGTTCCGGATAGTAAACCACCCGGTAATCGTCTGCTACTTCGGCCTTGGCAGCGGCTATATCTATGGCTTCTTCCAAACCTCCCAGTAAATCCACGAGGCCGTTTTCATGGGCTTGAATACCACTCCATACCCTTCCAGAAGCAAGGGGCAAGAGTTGTTCTTTTGACATCTGTCGTCCTTCCGTTACCCGGCTAAGAAAAGTTTCATATCCCTCCTCAACCAGACGTTGAAAGATAGCGGCCTCTTCAGGCCGCATGTCTCTGGTTGCGCTGGGGAAATCGGAAAATTCACCTGTTTTGACCACATCGGTAGTAATCCCCAATTTGTTGTTCAACAGTCCTTTCGCATTAAACCAAATTCCAAATATCCCAATGGAGCCAGTAATCGTGTTTGGCTGCGCCAGGATGGTGTCAGCCGGAGCGGCGATATAATATCCTCCAGAGGCTGCCACGTCAGACATGGAAGCGATCAGCGGCTTTATTTTCTTAAGTTCGCTAAGTTCCCTCCATATTACCTCCGAAGCCATAGCTGACCCACCGGGAGAGTTAATCCGTAGGACAACCGCCTTTATATCCTTGTCTTTTCTAAGTTTTCGGATTTCTTGGAGGAACGTTTCCGATGCGATGTTTCCTTCCCCACTTCCGCTGACAATATCACCCTCTGCCAAGACTACGGCGATACGGTTTTTGGAAAGTCGGTTTTTCGCTCTCGCCGTTTTGTTGATTTGGGTGACGTTTATGGTTTCTATTTTATCATCTTCAGTCAATTCTAATTTTTCTCGAAGCAAATCCATGACCTGATCATCGTACAGCAAGCCATCAACCAGTTTTAGATTGAGTACCTCTTTGGTGCTTTGGGCCAGCATTTCCTGACTTATTCCCCGCATTTCATTTAAGGGGATAGCGCGGCTTTCCGAAATGGCGGTAAGCATCACTTCATTCAAATCATTCAGGTAAGCGGTAGTTTGAAGGCGGCTTTCTTCGCTCATCTTATCCATGATGAAGGGCTCCACGGCACTCTTGAAATCCCCAACTCTGAATACGATGGGTTCTACTTCAATCTTTTCGAAGAAACCTTTCAGGAAAATCATTTCAGAACCCAGACCGTTCAGTTCCAGCATCCCCTGGGGGTTGAGGTATATCTCATCCGCTACAGAACTCAAGTAGTACCCTGGCTCGGTGAAAATTTCCCCATAAGATATCACGAATTTGTTGGTTTCCTTAAATTCCGCCAGCGACTCGCGAACCTCTTTGAGCATGGCCTGACCCCCGCTTACTAAGCCGGCTTTTAGGTAAATGCCGGAGATGTTTTCGTTCTCCATGGCTGTTTCAATGGCTCGTTTGAGCTGTACAAGCCCCACGTCGGATGTACCTCCAAATCCCCCCATGGCAGAGAAATCAAATTCATCATCCGAAGTTCTCTCTACAATATTTTTACCATCCAAATTTAGCACCAAGACTGTTTTTTTGTCTATGCTTACTTTTTCATCTGCTGCCGAAATAGCCACAATTCCTGCGATGATGAAGAATGCCATCACCCAGAAAACCAACAATCCGACAATTACAGCCAATACATTACTTAAAAATTTCATAGTTTTACTTGATAGTTAGCGAACAAATTTAATCTTTTTCTATTACAATGTGATTATCAGATTAATTAACATGAAAAGGCATCGGGTAGTTTTATTGATAGGTGGAAATATGGGGGATCGACTGTTATACCTGAATCAGGCGGTAGCTCGGTTGAACGAGGACTTCCAATTAATTAAGAAATCGGGTATTTATGAAACAGAAGCATGGGGAGGAAATTCCACGGGCAATTATTTGAATCAAGCCTTACTTATGCATACTGAATTTACCCCTGATCAGGTGTTGAAAATTATCCATGACATAGAAGATGGCTTGGACAGAAAGCGGGATAAGCGATGGGGAAACAGAACCATGGACATTGACATCATTTATTTTGATGATCTCGTGCTGTCAACCCCACTTTTACAGATTCCTCATCCCTTTCTTCAGGAACGTAGATTTGTATTACTTCCTTTGGTGGAGATAATTCCAGCATATATACATCCTATCTTACAGGTCAGCCAGCTCGAACTGCTGGCCGGGATCAAGGATTCCTCAGCAGTAAAGAAGTGGTCGGAAGGCATGAATACCTAGAAACCTGGGTTCGATTATTCGTCAAACTGGCAACACAATCACCTGGTTAAATTATTTCCGATATCGATCCTGGTTTCAAATCTAGGATGTCAGACCAACCTTTTTGGGGTTTTGGCGGGAATGGGTTGCCGTATTGGGCGGCATGCGGCCAATACGGGGAGATTTCCGCTATTCTTACCATGGGTTGAAACCCAAGGCTATCAAATCGGCCACTCCGCTAGAGTTTTTGGGGAAGGTTGTTTTACGAAAGATCGGTTTTCGGGTGGGATTTAGACAGCCTGTTGATAGGGTGTTTTGGTTGCAAGTTAAGTTGTAAAAAACAATCGAATCCAGGTTAGATGTTCGATGGGTTAATACTTCGAACTTCTGCCTCCCTGTGAATTTTTTTCACCAACCCCTGCAGGACTTTTCCCGGACCACATTCGATGAAGGTAGTTGCACCATCGGACACCATCTGTTCTATCGACTGAGTCCATTTGACAGGTGCTGTTAGTTGGGCGATTAGGTTGTTTTTAATGGTTTCCAGATCGGTTATACCAGTCGTGCTTACATTTTGGTAAATGGGGCAGGAAGGCGCGTGAAAGGGGGTATCCAAAATGGCCTGTTGGAGTTTGATACGGGCAGTTTCCATAAATGGGGAATGAAATGCCCCACCAACAGGCAGAGGTAGCGCACGCTTTGCTCCAGCGTCCAGCATTTTTTGGCAGGCCAGGGCGATACCTTTCACACTCCCGGAGATGACCAGTTGGCCGGGGCAATTATAATTGGCCGGAACTACCGTTTCTTCTGTGATTGAGGCACAGATTTGCACTACTTGCTCATCAGGCAGACCCAGAATAGCGGCCATGGTGGACGGGTTGAGTTCACAAGCCTCCTGCATCGCCAGTGCGCGCTGATACACTAGTTTTAGCCCATCTTCAAACGACAATACGCCATTTGCCACCAAAGCGGAAAATTCCCCCAGAGAATGTCCCGCAACCATGTCAGGATGGAAGTCTTCGGCGGTTTTTGCCAAAATAACAGAATGTAAGAAAATCGCCGGTTGGGTAACCTTGGTTTGTTTAAGCGCTTCTTCGGAACCCTCAAACATTATATCGGTAATTGAAAATCCCAAGGTTTCATTCGCTTGCTCAAACATGTTTTGGGCGATTGGGTTGTTTTCATATAGATCTTTGCCCATACCTGGATATTGAGCCCCTTGTCCGGGAAAAACGTATGCGTTCATAAATTTGCTTAAAATTGGTTTTGTTGATAAGTAATAAACGACTGAAGAAATAATGATCGCCAAAATCAAAAACCCAAGCAAAAATATTTAGCCTTCGAAAAATTCATCCTTGCCAGATTCAACGTCCTAGTTTCCTCCTACCACAATTACCTTGCCCTCCTCTTCCCTGTCCAAAATAATTTGGATTCTTTCGGGGATTTCATTTACCGCGTTGTAGATATTAAGATTGGATACTTTTTTCACATATTCCGAATGGCTGCCGTCAAGAATTGCTTTCATTGTCTTTTCCATGCCAATAGCTTGGTTTATCTGGTGCGTTCGGGCTGAAATATCCCCATCTTTAACCTTGTTATTTTGTTTGGTTATTTCATCAGTTGAATAGTTCCTTTGAGTTTACGCTCCCGTTGGCTTTCATCAAGAACGTTGAACAGCACTGTACCCGAGTAGAAGTAGGTACCTGCTGGTAGGGCTCTTCCGTTCATGTCCATGCCTTCCCAGTTGATATAAATATTGTTTTCAGTTGAGGACAAACTGGTGTATGAATGGACTAGCACTCCCCAGCGGTTATAAATATTTATTTCTACCGCTTCCACAAAGCGAGGACAACGGGGAAACGGATTGTCAAAGGCCTGAAAGGTATCGTTGACATTGTCGCTATTTGGTGTAAACACATTGGGCAATTCATAATTGGGACAGTTGTCAACGCAGACAATGTTTGATGGATTACTTTCATTTCCGGATCGGTCCACCGCGGTTATATAATAACAGCCTTTCAAGTCCGCCAAACCAGCTATACGCGTGTTGTTTTGGATGACAGCGAGTGATGAAACTACCTCAAAAGTACCTTCTTCGCCCGTGGAAGAGAAATAGAGCCGATACCCACTGAGTTCGGTATCACAGTTACCTGTAAAATCCGGTTCCCAGCTCAAGTCATGATAGAAATCATTGAAATTGCAGGGTTTGTCTGAAAGGAACTCGACACATTCCGGCCCGTCGTAGGCAAGCACCGGAGGGCAGGGAAGTCGGTCATCATCCGGCCTGGCACATACGACCTGTGATTTATTTGCCAGGGGATACTCCAACAAATCGATGTTATACACCCCATTGGTAATGATATAATAGCAATATTCCTTTTCGGTATCTAGGTTAACGCCATTGTGGCTCCCGTCATCTAGAAAAACAAACCCGGAGGTGGTCACATTAACCTCCGCAATAAGGGTAAAGGTGTCGGTATCAATGGCCTGAGGGTCAGTACGATTTCGATAAACTTGATGGGGGTAAGTGGCGGTGGAGTTATTCCAGGGGACGTTGAAATCCCAGGTAAGCTCTATGGCCTCGTTGATGATAGTCGGCTCCACCCTGACAGAAGAAGCTACACTGGACGTATCGATTTTCTCTCCTTGGGAAATTAAACCTACCCGGTAGTTATAGACGAGGTTTTCTGTATTTAAACCTGTGTCCGTAAACACCGTGTCACTCGTGATTATTACAGAACTGAGGTTTTGCATACTCATAAAACCCTGAGCACGGATCAATTCATATTGGTAGGGCCCGGGATACAATATCTGGTCAATGTCGTAGGGAGGTGTCCATCTTATGAGGATTTCGCCATCAGCCATATCTGTGTTTTCAATGCTCACATTGGTGATCAGGGGTACATCCACATCTACGGTGATACATATTTCCCCAGAAACCACACTGAGTCCACTTCGGGGGGAAGGATAGGTGGCGACAAGTCGGTAGCAATAGGTATTTCCGGGACTCAATCCCATTCCCAAATTGGTATCTTTAAATTCAAACGTATTCATATTGGTGGTACCAACCAACTGATAGCCAGCCCTGATACCTGTTTCACAGGAATCGGGTTCATAGGGGTCACTGTTGATTCTTCGCCAGATCTGCATGTCCTCCGCAGAGCTGCTGCAAGAGTAAGGATCCCACGAAATATTGGCTGACCGGCCTTGATCTTGAAAAATATCGTTTGTTACCGGGGGCGGACCTATTACAGTAATGTTCCATGTTTTAATGTCCACCAAAGAGGGCCCTGAGGAGGGTTGGTCAGAAATCCGTACCCTCACCTGATATTGTCTGGATCGGACATGGGCACATACCGTCTGCCACTGGAAATTAACGATACCCGGAGAGGGTTGAAAAACAGAAAGTGGGCTATACGAACCGGGAGAAGTGGTGATCTCAATCGGGTCACCAAATACTTCGATCCTTATTGGATCGCCGTCGGGGTCAAATCCCTGAAAAATCTCCTCTATTGGGGTGCCAGCTACTACACAAATATCGTCAGGCATGACCAATTCAGGCCGCTGGTTGTTTGTATTTTCAATGATGATCTGCATGTCACGCAGTACATATCCTATCCGTACCCATTCCCCATTTACCAGCCGCCACTCTTCTATCCGGAAAGCAACGTTGTACTGCCCTGCAATACCCGGGGCATCCCAGACAAGATCACCCGTCACCGGATCCAATTCCAATACAGGAGGTGTGCTACCATCCTGCCTGGAAAAGCTGAATTCGCCCGAGGCAGGACTTCTGTAATTGTTAACCGGACGCTGAAAAGCCTGCTTGGGGATGTCCATCACATACACGAGCGAGTCACCGTCTGGATCATAGGCACCAGGATTGTGGATATACGTCTGATTGACAGCTCCGTTATCCACAGGAGGAATGGTTAATATTGGAGAGTTGTTTACTCCAAGGAAGGGATCTATGCGGATGAGGGTTTCCAAGTAGAAGGGCGTATCCACCGATTGATCCATGTTTAACGTATTTGCATTCCGGTTGAACTCCAAAAACCGGATGGTGTAATTGCCGGGACCTTGGTAGGTGTGGGTAATCACAAACACGTTTTTCTGAATATTTTGGCCCAGTGATTCGGTATCTTCAAAGTCACTTTCGGTATTTAAACGTTCTTCCCTTCCATCTCCGAAATTTATCACTCCCGGGCCGAAAATCACAGTAGAACGGGTGTCCGTGTACCCCACTACGGTGATGCGGTAAGTCAATGTCTGCACCGAAACCCGCTCGGCAATAATCTCTCCAGCCCGAATGTGGGTGGCCATACTCTGGGAAACAATGAGACTAAAGAAAAGGGTAAGCCCCAAAAGTAACTGTTTACACTTCATTTGATATTTTTTTACGCTCTTTCAAGGTTTTTTAAACGATTGGAATAGGATGTATTCCCAACAGCTAAAACCGGCAATCTGGTTTTGCCAACGCCTATTTTCCAAACGGTTTTGGACAACTATGGTTTCTCTAAATTACTGCATTGCACGCTACTCTTTCAAATTAATATCAATAATAACTAAAATAGTTGATCCTTTTATAAGGGCGAACCAATGTAATGCGCAATTGGCAGTTTGAAGGTACCCGTAAATGTGCTGATTCTAACAAATCAACTACCTGATTTAAAATTTATTGTGACCTAAACCGAAAATTAGCATCCTGCGCACTATTTTTAATCTTACAAGATATTAAACAATGAAATTGATACTTTGGTTAATAAAGTAGACTAAGATATGAATTTGAAGGTTGGTTAGGAATTGTTATTTAGAACCTTTTAAAATAAGATTGATGGTTTACCGATTGATTGTTTGCTATCGAATCCAAATGTAAATTTGGCATTTGAGTAAAATAATCCATTTAGACAAAGAAAATTACATATGAGTTGGGTAACAAAAACCTTAAACAGTACGCTGGGCAGAAAATTGTTGATGGCCCTCACCGGTTTGTTTCTTATTCTTTTTTTAGTGGTTCACCTGGCTGGCAACCTGCAGTTATTGGCTGGTGATGAAGGGGATGCATTCAATGTGTACGCCCACAGCATGTCCACAAACCCGTTAATCCGAATTGTATCCATTTTTAATTTCGCTTTTATAATCCTACACGTTGTCTATTCCATTCTTTTGACCCGGCATAATAAAAAGGCGAGGCCAGTGGAATATGCCGTAACAAAGCCTTCGGCGAACAGTGCATGGTCATCCCGAAATATGGGGATATTGGGAACGGTAATATTGATATTCATCCTGATTCATTTAAGGGGATTTTGGTACAGGTTAAAATTTGGCACGCCGGATAAAGTGACTATAGGAGGTGATGAATACGACAACGCTTTTATAATTGTGGAGGAAACGTTTAAAAATCCCATCTATGTTGTATTCTATGTGATAAGTATGGCTTTCCTTGCTTTTCACTTATCCCATGGATTCGCCAGTGCTTTTCAGACGATTGGTTTAAACCACAAAAAATATTCCCCACTTATCCAAAAAATAGGTATGGGATTCTCCATATTGGTACCTGCGCTTTTTGCCCTGATACCCATTGTGATGTATATTCAGAGCCTCTGAAACAATTCTTATGAAAATTGATTATGACAATAAATACGAAAATCAATGATACTGGACGCTAAAATACCCGCAGGCCCTCTGGCCGAAAAATGGACCAAGCATAAATTCAATGTCAAGCTTGTAAACCCCGCAAACAAAAGAAAATACGAAATCATCGTGGTGGGTACCGGACTGGCGGGTGCCTCAGCAGCTGCTTCTCTTGCGGAATTGGGATACAACGTGAAAGCCTTCTGCTTTCAGGACAGTCCCCGCAGGGCCCACTCCATAGCAGCCCAAGGCGGAATCAACGCAGCGAAGAATTATCAAAATGACGGCGATTCAATTTTCAGACTGTTTTACGATACCATCAAAGGAGGTGACTATCGCTCCAGGGAAGCCAATGTCTATCGCTTAGCGCAGGTATCTGTCAATATTATTGATCAATGTGTTGCCCAAGGAGTACCTTTTGCACGAGAATACGGAGGCCTTCTCGCCAACCGATCTTTTGGTGGCGCACAGGTTTCCAGGACCTTTTATGCCAGGGGTCAGACCGGACAGCAATTGCTCTTAGGAGCCTATTCGGCCCTTAGCCGTCAGGTGGCCAACGGAAAGGTGAAACTTTTCCCACGTACCGAAATGATGGATGTGGTGATTGTGGATGGCAAGGCAAGGGGTATTGTTACCAGAAACTTGATCACAGGTGCCATAGAGTCACACAGTGCCCATGCGGTGTTGTTGTGCACCGGAGGATATGGCAATGTGTTCTATTTATCTACCAACGCCATGGGATCCAATGTGACTGCCGCTTGGAGGGCACACAAAAAAGGAGCCTATTTCAGTAATCCGTGTTACACGCAGATTCACCCTACCTGTATTCCCGTATCCGGCGATCATCAGTCCAAATTGACACTTATGTCTGAGTCCCTGCGTAACGACGGCAGGGTTTGGGTGCCAATGACCATTGAAACGGCTGAAAAGCTGCGAAAAAAGCAAATTAAGCCTCAGGATATCAAAGACGAGGATCGAGATTACTATTTGGAAACCAAATATCCTTCTTTTGGAAACCTTGTTCCCCGTGATGTGGCTTCCCGTAATGCAAAACATGTATGTGATGAAGGACGGGGAGTGAATGAAACTGGGGAAGCGGTATTCTTGGATTTCCGTGATGCCATCGATCGGGAAGGGGAGGATCTGGTGAGAAGCAAATACGGTAACCTGTTTGACATGTACCTACAGATCACCGGGGAAAACCCCTACCAAACGCCAATGATGATTTATCCGGCAGTTCACTATACCATGGGCGGATTGTGGGTAGATTATAATCTGATGACAAATATCCCAGGTCTTTATGCCCTAGGTGAAGCCAATTTCTCCGATCACGGAGCCAATCGGTTGGGAGCTTCGGCGCTGATGCAGGGACTGGCCGATGGGTATTTTGTAGTCCCGTATACCGTTGGGGATTATTTGGCCAATTTGGCAAACGAAAAAGTGACGGTCGATCATCCTGAATTCAAAAAGTCCGAAGATCAGGTGAAAGAGCGGATTCAAAAGCTCCTATCAATCAACGGTACGAAGACTATCGATTATTACCACAAAAAATTGGGTAAAATTGTCTGGAATTATTGTGGAATGGCCAGAACAGCCGACGGACTGCTCAAAGCCAAGGCCATGATTAAGGAACTAAAGGCCGAATTCTGGTCTAACGTTAGGGTACTTGGCACAGGAGAGGAGTTGAACCATTCCCTTGAGAAGGCCCATCGTGTGGCCGATTTTATAGAGCTTGGTGAACTGATGATGGATGATGCGCTGGATAGAAATGAAAGTTGCGGTGGCCACTTCAGGGAGGAATACCAGACGCCGGAAGGTGAAGCACTTCGCGATGATGAGAATTACGCCTATGTAGCGGCGTGGGAATACATGGGAGAAGGTGTGGAAGAGGTACTTCACAAGGAAGAATTGGTATTCGAAAATGTGAAGTTGACCCAAAGAAGCTACAAGTAATTAAACCCGTAAAAAGTAATTCAGGTATGAACCTTACATTGAAAATTTGGAGACAAAAGAACCATTCCGACAAAGGTGGTTTTAAATCATATAAAGTAACCGGCATTTCCGCTGACATGTCCTTCCTGGAAATGTTGGATATTTTGAACGAGGAATTAATCGAAAAAAGGGAGGATCCGGTTCATTTTGACCACGACTGTAGAGAAGGAATCTGTGGGAGTTGTTCCCTATTTATAAATGGTAGGCCCCACGGCCCCCAGCAGACAACAACCTGTCAGTTGCATATGCGGTCTTTCAAGGACGGAGATACCATAACTATAGAACCGTGGAGGGCTAAATCGTTTCCTGTGGTCAAAGATCTGGTAGTAGACAGAGGAGCTTTTGACAGAATTATTCAATCAGGTGGATTTGTTTCAGTGAATACGGGTGGTGTACCCGATGCCAATGAAATTCCCATCCCCAAAATTGTAGCAGACGAAGCTTTTGATGCCGCAACCTGTATCGGTTGCGGTGCTTGTGTGGCGGCTTGTAAAAACGCCTCTGCCATGCTATTCGTATCAGCAAAAATTTCCCAGCTGGCTCTGCTGCCACAAGGTCAGGTAGAAAGAAGAGACAGGGCCGAAAAAATGATTGCCCAAATGGATTTAGAAGGATTTGGTGCCTGTTCGAACACAGGTGCCTGTTCTGCGGAATGTCCAAAGGAAATAAAACAAAGTAACATTGCGCGAATGAATAGGGAATATTATGCCGCTTCTGTGGTGACAGAAAATGTATAGGAATATAAAATATTTCTTTGGATAAAAAGAGGGGCGGCATGTGTCGCCCCTCTTTTTTTGTACTATATGAACAATTAGTTTCACGCATAACTTATAATTACTGAAAGCTCCTGTTAAATTTGGAAATCAGGACTAAGATCCTATCTTGAACTTTCAGAAACTGACAACCTATGGCCTATATTGATCTACTGATATTTATTGTATATATGATACTCATGCTTGGTGTTGGGGTTTATTTTATGAAAAGGAATACCGGCCAAGATGATTATTTTGTAGGGGGAAGAAATATAGGAAGTTGGCATATAGGCCTGTCGGTGGTGGCCACGGATGTAGGTGGCGGGTTTTCGGTAGGGCTTGGAGGTCTTGGGTTTGCAATGGGGCTTTCCGGAAGCTGGATGTTGTTTACCGGACTTTTGGGAGCATGGCTGGCAGCCGTTTTTTTGATACCCGTAGTGAAGTCTACTCCTGCTTTTGAGAAATTTTATACCCTTCCGCAGATTTTTGAATATCTATTTGACAAACGGGTGGGCATCGTAGCTGCCTTTATCTGTTTTGTGGGGTATTTGGGATTTACCTCCTCCCAGTTGTTGGCTGGTGCCAAGCTGGCTTCGGGTACGTTTGACGGACTTCAGTTAAGTACGGCTTTGTGGGTTATGGGGGTCATTGCGGTGGTTTATACTGTGTTGGGAGGGCTTAAAGCCGTTATTTATACCGATACCATACAGTGGATCATCTTGTTGATGGGGTTTATTTTCATAGGCTTGCCTGTTTCTTACTACCATGTGGGGGGGTGGGAAGTGATACAACGTACGCTTCCTGCCGAATACTTTTCACTGACCAATTTGTCCTGGCAGGATTTGGCAAATTGGGGAATTACCATTATGCCAATTTGGTTTGTAGGCATGACCCTCTACCAGCGGATATTTGCCAGCCGGGACGTGAAATCAGCCAAAAAGGCCTGGTACATTGCCGGGGTATTCGAATGGCCAATCATGGCTTTTATGGGAGTATCCTTGGGGGTATTGGCAAAGGTGGCCTTTGAACTGGATATGATAGCTGTTTCGAAGGAAACCATTGATCCGGAAATGGGATTGCCCATCTTGTTAAGTACTGTATTGCCTGCGGGGATTATGGGATTGATGATGTCCGCTTATTTTTCGGCTGTCCTGTCTACGGCAGATTCATGCCTGATGGCTGCCTCTGGGAACTTGACAACGGATCTTTTTGGCAAGTACCTGAAAAATAAATCTGATGCTACCGTGATGCGTTTGAGTCAGCTTTTCACGCTATTGATTGGCATCGTTGCCTTGCTAATCGCCTTGCAGATGACCAATGTGCTGGAGCTCATGCTGTATTCCTATGCATTTATGGTCTCAGGATTATTTGTACCGATTTTGGCAGGTCTTTTTTGGAACATGCGTTCGCCGACTGCCGCATTAATTTCGATGATCTTGGGGGGTGGCGTTACGGCAGGGCTGTCCGTGCTGAACATCGCCTTACCCTTTGGGTTAGATTCGAATTTATTTGGCGTTCTAGCTTCTTTAGCAGCATTTTTGCTTATATATACCATTGAAAAGACAAAAAAACAGAATTTATAACTATATTAACCAAAGCATGACACATATTGAGACACTATCAGCCATCGACAATGCCACCTATTTGCAAAAACTGGAGATAGCGGATTTTCTTTTTCAACACCTTGATGAGTATGGTGATCCCCGAGAGCATATCATGCGTTGCCTCGATTATGCACTTGATCAAGCGGTGGATAAGGGAGGATTTGCCGTATTGGCTCGGGAGGATGGTAAAATTGTAGGTGCTGTCATCATAAATAAAACAGGCATGTCCGGATATATACCGGATAACATCCTGGTCTATATCGCTGTGGACGCTTCCCAGCGAGGTAAAGGACTGGGAAAGAAACTGATGACAACAGCCATCACCATGGCTAGCGGTGACATCGCATTGCATGTGGAGCCGGACAATCCGGCCAGAAAATTGTATGAGAAGTTGGGTTTTACCAACAAGTATCTTGAAATGAGACTTAAAAAATAATATGGCATTCCTGAATCTTTACCGTGAAAGACTTTTTGACAATTATCAGTTTTTAAAAAGCCGGTTTGAAGAAAACGAAGTTGAATGGGGCGTAGTATCCAAAATTCTCTGCGGTAACCGGAAGTATATCAAAGAACTCATAAATCTTGGGGTGGTGGAAATTCACGATTCCAGAATAAGCAACCTGGCCAAGATCAAGGAGATTAATCCCGACATACAGACGGTCTACATCAAGCCGCCCTCCAAAAGAAACCTGGCCGACATGGTCAAATATGCCGATGTCAGTCTTAACAGTGAATTGAACACCATCCGCTGGATTAGCGAGGAGGCAGTGCGGCAGGAGAAGCTCCACAAGATTATCATCATGGTCGAAACAGGCGATCTCAGGGAAGGAGTGATGGGAGACCACTTATTGGATTTCTATTCCCAGATTTTTGAACTGCCCGGTTTGGAGATTATAGGCCTGGGGACCAACCTGAATTGCCTCAACGGGGTAATGCCCTCGGCCGATAAATTAGTCCAACTATCCCTGTACAAGCAGATCATCGAACTGAAATTTTCCAAAAAGATACCCTGGGTTTCGGCTGGCACCTCGGTGACGATTCCTTTGATGCTTCATAAACAGTTGCCCAAGGGCATCAACCATTTTAGAGTAGGGGAGACCCTTTACTTTGGAATAGACCTTTTCGAGGAGAAGTTAATTGAGGGGATGCATGGCGATGTCTTTGAGCTTTTTGCCGAAATCATAGAAATGCAGGAAAAACCCCTGCTGCCTACAGGAACCTTAGGCTCCAACCCGCAGGGTAAAATGACCAAGCTGGATGAAAAATTATATGGTAAGACAAGCTACAGGGCAATTCTGGATATTGGGTCGTTGGATATGGATCCCAAATACCTTATTCCCGAAGACAATGAATTTGAGATTTTGGGGGTAAGTTCCGATATGCTTGTATTGAATCTGGGCGAAAACCCCAACAATTATAGCGTTGGTGATTTGATAACGTTCCGCCTGAAATACATGGGTGCACTGGCCATTTTGAATTCTAGTTATATAGAGAAAAGGGTTGTATAGGGTGATTTGGTGATCGGTGATCTGTTGATGGGTTTGGTGTTTTTTGGCGGTGTGGGAGGATGGTTTGCTGTCAGTTATCCTCCAAAACCGATTTTTGGTGATTTTAGCAGATGTTGTAATAAATTTGTACATTGGCCGGATAATTTTTTTTGATCGAATGAGGAAATCCATTATTTTGAAAAACGACACGTTTCAAAAGCTGCCTGCAATACGGCTGGAATTCCCCTATGACTTCGAGCTGAAAGAAACCGTTAAAGGCTTTCCTGAATGTAATTGGCACTTAAAAGAGCGGGCTCGGGCGGTTCCTTATACACAGACCCAGGTGTCTGAATTACTGCAATATTTAAAAGCTTATGACCCAAAAAAATACCTGATCGAGGGAAGAGGGGGAGGTAAATACAGCGAAAGAAGCCTGGCAGAAGTCTTGAGCGACGCTGTGGAAAAGGCGGGTATTAAAAAGCCTGTCACCCCGCATTGGCTTCGGCATTCCTATGCGACTCACCTACATGAGGGGGGGACGGATATACGGTATATCCAGGAGCTACTTGGCCATCAAAGCAGCAGAACGACAGAGATTTACACGCATGTGAGCAACCGGAAAATTAAAGAGATCCGAAGCCCGATAGAGGACATGGATATAAAAATATAAAAGGAGGTAAAACCGCATCAAGTCAACAGAATCTGGTAATATTGTGAGGAAAAACTGCGCTTATAAACGAGTTAGCGGTCATTGTAGAAACCACGTGAAGTCCAGAAATCACTATAAAAACGGGGCGTAAACCGAAAAGCCATATGAGTAAGTGAGAAAATATGATATCGTGAAAAAA
>JBBQXZ010000027.1:0-30600 GCA_038209145.1 Cytophagales bacterium
AATTCATCTTCCAGCTTTTCAATCTCCACTTGCACTCCTGCAATATCCACTTCGGCTTCCTCCTCGAATGTATCCACGTAGCGGGGAATATTCAGGTTGAAGTCATCTTCTTGGATTTCTTCGAAAGTGGCCACGTAGCTAAATTTATCTTCTGCCACTCCTGACTGTAGCTCTCCTTTATTAAACTTTCGGTAGGTGTCAACGATGTGGTTAATGTGGCTTTCGTTTAGTCGGTTTTGATTTTTGGCGCTATCGTATGCCTTGCTGGCATCGATAAACAAGACTCTTCGAATACCCTCAGTGTCCGGTTGTTTCGTTCTTGCTATTTTGAAAATCAGAATGGCAGCCGGAATGCCTGTACCAAAAAAAAGGTGGCAGGTAAGCCAATCACTGCTTCGAGCAGGTTTTCTTCAATGGTGCGTTGGCAAATGCGTCCTTCCCATGCTCTACGGAACAATACACCGTGTGGCACTTCCACACCTGCTTTGCCGTGTTCGTTCAGCGTCTCTATCATGTGCGAAATGAATGCCCAGTCGCCTTTACTCTTGGGCGGTACGCCTCACCAAAACGGTTGTATTTGTCCGTTTCGGGATCGTAACTGATGGTGGTCTTTTTGCCTTCCTAATCTTCTACTTTGCCCCATTTGTCTAAGGAGAATGGCGGATTGGATACCACGGTATCATTCCGATTGGAGGTCGGGATATAGTTCATCATCAAGCCTCCCTTTCTCATCAAAATGCTTGGATTGCAAATATACCACTTCGCCCTTGTCTGAGGGCTTGGAAAATAGTCCGGTTTTGGATTTTTGCGATTTGTAAAACGAGTGTTCTCAATTTTATTATTAAATAATAACACTACAAATATAATGATTTATAAAATATCAAAAATTATTAAATAATTATTGAGTATGTTTTATACAAATTCGTTGCACCTCCTTATCACTTGGTGAGACGTGGAAAATCGCTTCTAAAAAATAAATGTAAGCCGATTTTAAAGCGTTATTGTACATAACCATATTCCAAAGGAGCAGACTCTAGCTACTCCCCATTTCCCTCAAAAAAATAAATCACGCTCGTTCGGATATCACTTTCAAACACTTCGGATTTATCCTAGTTTTACACCTATGGAAAAAAAGGCCATTGTCGTTGGTTCAGGGATTGCAGGTATAGCCGCATCAATACGCCTTGCCCACCTGGGTTATCGGGTGGAGGTATTTGAAGCCAACAGCTATCCGGGGGGAAAGCTGTCGGAAATACAACTCGGGCCTTATAGATTTGATGCCGGCCCTTCGCTTTTTACCCTTCCAGAGCAGGTGGAGGAACTCTTCAGGCTATCGGGAAAAAATCCTGCCGACCACTTCGAATACATCAAGCTGCCTGTGGCCTGTCACTACTTCTGGGAGGATGGCAAGCAAATCAAAGCATATGCGGATATAGATGCTTTTGCGGAAGAGGTCGAGACCAAACTTGGGGAACCGGCAGACCATATCCGTCAGTCCCTTGAGAAGTCGGCCTATATCTATTCCCATCTTTCCCCCCTATTTATGCACCAGTCCCTTCATAGGTGGAAAACCTGGACTTCACCCCATGCGCTCAACTCTTACCTGAAGATGCGTAAATTGGGAATATTTGAAACCATGAACGGGGCCAATAAAAAGCAATTCCAACATCCCAAGTTGGTGCAGTTGTTTAACCGATACGCCACTTACAACGGCTCCGATCCCTATCAGACAGCGGCCACGTTGAATATAATCCCGCATTTGGAATTTAACATAGGGGCTTTTTTTCCAAAGAAAGGGATGCATGCGATCACCCAAAGTCTGTATGAATTGGCAAAGGACGTAGGTGTACATTTCCATTTTAACACCAACGTCACAAAAATTAGAGTGGCCAATAAAAAAGCCATAGGAATCAATACCGAAAAAGAAAGTCATGAGGCGGATATTGTCATAAACAACATGGACATGGTCAATGCATACAAACATTTGCTTAAGGACCAAAAACAGCCAAAATTGCTTTTAAAGCAACCCAAATCAAGTTCAGCACTCATCTTCTACTGGGGCATCAAAAAGGTATTCCCGGAGCTTGACTTACATAATATCCTGTTTAGTGAGGACTATGAAAGTGAATTTGAGCATATTTTCAAAAAAGGCAAAATCTGTCCCGACCCAACAGTTTATATCAACATTACTTCGGTATACAAGAAGGATGATGCGCCTGAGGATGGGATGAATTGGTTTACGATGATCAATACCCCAAATAACCAAGGGCAGGATTGGGATGATATGATACAGACGGCAAGGCAAAACATAATCAAAAAAATTAACCGCGTGTTACATACAGATATTGAGCCGCTCATCGAAGTGGAGGAAATTATGGATCCGCGGACTATAGAATCGAAAACTTCCAGTGCAAAAGGAGCCCTGTACGGCAACAGCTCCAACAACCGCTATGCGGCTTTTCTTCGGCATGCGAATTTTTCTTCCGAAATCAAGAACCTGTATTTTTGTGGGGGCAGTGTGCATCCGGGAGGGGGTATTCCACTTTGCTTACTTTCCGCAAAAATAATGACCGAAATAATCGCCAAAAGTAAAACCGAACTGATTAGGGATTGACAAGTACCTTATAGGATTCGTAAAGATTGAGGATATCGATAACATATTGAACAGCAAGGTGTCCCTTGGCATAGCCGCTCTTCACCAATGGATCCCGATATACTTCAGGTTTGGACTTTCGTTCGAGGTAAAAAGCCACATTCTCCCACACCCGGGTATCCTTGCCATACTTTAGCGCCAACCTCCATGAATCCTGTACATGTCCATGGCCTACATTGTAGGACGCCAATATAAATTTGATCCGCTCCGTATTGTCCGGTATGCGTTCCAGCCAGAACCTATCGAGATATTTCAGGTAATTGACGCCCCCCCTAAGGCTTTCTACGGGGTTATTTGGATCTTTGACACCAAATCTGCTCAGCGTTACAGGCATAAGTTGCAGTAGCCCAACGGCACCTGCATAAGAAATGGCAGACGTATCAAATCGGCTTTCCTTATATACAAGGGAGGCCAAAAGCCTCCAATCCCAGCCCAGCTGATCAGCACCTTTTTTGATAATATCATCAAACGCAGAGATTCGGCCTCCTGATACGGAGGAAAAGGCAGAATTATTGCGGAAATAGCTGTTTTTTTTGTTGATAAAATATTTATCATACAGGATGGCACTGTACCCTGTCCGATGTATTCGTACTATCCATTCGTTTACCTTATCCAATAAAAGCGGCGCATTTTTTCGTATTGCCCAACCCACCTGGGTTGGCGGACTGATAGCCAGGTTAATGTCAATGTTGTCATAATACGTGGCGTTGACTTGTGCGATGTCACTATCTACTATCGTGTAAGCGATGTCCCCATTCACTACTTTGAGGATAAGAGATTCCAAGCCTTCATCCATTTCCAGAACATCCATTTGAAGCCCCAAGGAATCATTTAGCGCAGTTAGTTTGTCCTTATAGATCGTTCCCTTCTTGATATGAATGGTCTGCTGCGCTAAGGATTCAACGGTGTGAACCATTTTATCGTGCTTCCGCTGTACAAGTACAGTACTTATGTCAGTCAGTGAAGATGTAAATTCAGCGTACTTCTTCCGCTGTTCAGACACCTCAAAATTAATGGCGACGATATCCGCTTTGCCTTCATTCAGAAACCGAAAAGACTCTTCCAGCCCATTACTGACAATGATACGAAGGGAAACTCCAAGTCTTGTAGCCAGATTTCGGATCAGCTCGAACTCATAGCCCATTGTTCTTCCCCGATAAATGTAATAGCTGGTAGATGAATTGTCCACCACCACCCGGATAAAACCTCTTGCTTTAATATCATTCAGATCAAATTCAACTGGATTTTCCCAAAATTCTACGTTAGTTTGATCCGGAAATTGATTACAGGAGGGGGAAGAAAAAAATAAAATTCCACAAACGAGAATATGCCATGGTTTCTTTTTCATGCAATAGACCCTGAAAATCAGGAAATGATTTATGCAAAATTACTAGATATTTTGCATTAAACCAAATTTTGAATTTATCAAGGATAAAACACAAATTAAAAACATTAGAATCTTCAAAAAATCAATATATTTTTTCGTATGGATTCTGAAAATAGATTCTCCCGGACAGTCTCATCAATTCGATTTCGGTTTCTTTTATATTGTATAGCGATTCGATCAACCTGTTTTCGGCGGCCAGTCGGTTTACTTGGGCATCTCTAAATTCCAGGTAATTCGCAATCCCAAGCCGGAACCTGTCCAGGGCAATGTCTGCGTTTTCTATGGCCACCTCATAATTCTTTTGTTGGATCTCAAGCAAACGCTTACTGTTCTTGTAGATGTTGTAGGTCCGCTGAATGTCAGATTGCATTTGAATTTCAAATTGATCCAGTAAGTGCTTTTGATTGCTCATCTGGATCTTTGCGCCCTGAACTCTCCTGTTAATTGAAAAACCACTGAATAGATTTATTCCAACGGTAGCACCCAAGGTCATGCCGTTTAGCTTATTTTGAGCTAGGAATCCCGCATCTGAATTAAACGTGTTGTTGTTATAAGCTCCGTTGAGGGTGACAAAAGGAAGCCTTTCAGCTTGAATTTCCCGTAATTGCAGATAAGCCACATTTTGCAATCGCTGACTTACAAGAAACTGCTTGTTATTGTCATAGGCATTTTCCAAGAGATCACTTAGATCCAAATTTTCCCTGATGATGATGGTATCCTTAACTGTAAAATCCCTAGCTGGATCAACGGCCAACAATTGATTGAGATCTACCCGTGAATTTTGAATGACTTGCTCCTGGGTCACCAAGGCGGTAAGATCCGCATTGTAATCCACCTGTGCTGCCAAAAAGTCTCTTTTGGAAGCTCTTCCAAATTCATACTGCGCTTTGGCAATTTCCAAACGCTCGTCAGAGAGCTTGAGTGTGGTTTGCAGCACGTTATACCGCTGCAACTCCAAAACCAGTCGAAAGTAAGTGGTAGAAATAGCCGCCACAGTATTCTCAATAGTTACTTTCGCATCCAGCTCACCTATTTCGCTCAACTTTCCCAATCGCTGTAATGCGACTACAGCCTCGGGACGGAATCCATAAATCGCAACCAGACTGTAGTTATTGGTGTTAGTTTCAGCACCTTTTATAAGTCGGGGGGCAGGGTCATTAAAGAACCGCTGTTCGGTATCCTCTTTTCTAAAGGTACGGGCGTTGGTGGCAGCTACCGTCGGCAACAACAAACTTGATCCAATCCTTCTGTCATTCTCCAATAAGAGGCTGTTGTTTATGGATATTTTTACGTCAAAATTATTTTCCAATCCAACTTGTATAGCCTTTTCGAAATCCAACTGTTCTGCATTCTGGGCAAAACCCAATGCAGTAATGGAAAAACCAAATACGATCAATAAAAACAATTTTCTCATTAAACTCGTGCTAATCTCCCTTTTTTGGATGTTAAATAAGTATAGATGCCAGGAATGACGAATAGCGTCAAAACGGTTGAAATTAGCATCCCGCCAATTACCGCAACGCCCATAGGAACCCGGCTTTCCGCACCGGCACCCAAAGCCAATGCAATGGGTAAAATACCTAGAATAGTGGATAAACTAGTCATCAAAATAGGCCTAAACCTCGCGGAAGCAGCTCCCTCGATCGCTTCCTGAATACTCATGCCCTGAGCTTTACGCTGGTTGGCAAACTCAACGATCAGAATACCGTTTTTGGTTACCAGACCTATCAGCATGATGATACCGATTTGACTGAATACGTTGAGTGTAAAATCAAACAACCACAAAGAAAACAATGCCCCAAAAATTGCCAGGGGAACGGTGAACATGATTGTCAGCGGATCCATAAAGCTTTCAAATTGTGCTGAGAGTACCAGATAAATCAAGATCAAAGCGAATATAAAAGCAAATATCAAACTGTTCGAACTGTCCCGATACTCTTTGGACAGTCCGGTGACATCCGTGCTGTATGTGTCGTCCAAAACGTCCGCCGCTATTCGGTCCATTTCATCCAAACCCATCCCAACGGTCATACCCGGCGCCAAACCTGCAGAAACAGTCGCACTGACAAACCGGTTGAAGCGGTACAAAGAAGGAGGGGTGCTTCTTTCAGTGATGGTTACCAAATTGTCCAGCTGTATAAGTTGTCCATTCTCCGCCCGCACATAGAGCATTCTTAAATTAATAGGCTCATTTCTATCTTCAAGCTGCATCTCACCCACAACCTGGTATTGCTTGCCGTTCATGATGAAGTAATCAAACCGCTGACCTGAATAGGAAAGTTGCAGGGTTCGGGCAATTTCCTGAACGGAGACACCAATATTTCGGGCCTTTTCCCTGTCGATTTCAACTTCGATTTCCGGTTTTGTGAATTTTAGGTTAACATCCCCAAAATTGAATACATCACTTTGATTAACCATGCGCACAAACTCGGGAATTATATCTTTCAATTTTTCGATAGTTTGCGCCTGAATGACATATTGAACAGGCAGTCCCGCTCTCCTGTCTCCTATAGAAGGTTCTTGAACGGCAAATGACCTTACTGCGGTTTTGCCTTTTAAATAGGTATTTATATCATTAAAAATCTCTTGTTGACTTCGTTCTCTCAGGTTGGCATCTTTAAGTACTATCCTGAAAAAGCCGGAATTGGAACTGGCACTACCAAAACCCGGTGAGGTAATTCCGATAATGCCTTCTCTATCTTCCTCGGGCACAAACGCCATAAGCTCTACCGTCATTTCATCAATGATCCGGTCCATATAGGCAAAGGTAGCACCCTCCGGTCCTGTGAGATTTACCCTCACCTGCCCCCTGTCTTCGATAGGAGCCAATTCCGTTGGTATTTGACCAAAGAGAAAATAGATACCATAAACCATTGCTGCAATGATGACCAAAGACAGCCAGCGTACTTTCATAAACCAAACCAGCCCGTTTTCATATTTAGCGTTAATCCAAACGAAAAATGGCTCCGTCTTTGAATACAGCCAATTTTGCTTTTCTCTTTTTTTAAGTAATTTGGAGCTTAACATGGGTGTCATGGTTAAAGCTACAAATGAAGAGATTATTACCGCTCCGGCAACTACCACTCCAAATTCGCGGAATAGCCTTCCCGTGGTACCTGTAAGAAAAATTACGGGTAGAAAAACGGCAGCAAGAGCTACTGTTGTTGCAATTACCGCAAAGAAAATTTCTTCCGCACCCTGTTCGGCGGCCTTTTCAGGAGTTTCTCCTTTTTCAATTTTGGAATAAATGTTTTCAAGGACGACAATGGCATCATCTACCACCAAACCGATGGATAATACAATGCCAAGAAGGGTCAAAACATTGATGGAAAAATCCATCAAATACATGATGAAGAAGACACCTATCAAGCTTATGGGGATTGTAAGCACAGGAATGAAGGTAGTCCTCCAATCCCTGAGAAAAGTAAAAATAACCAAGACGACCAGCAAAAATGCCAAGGTAATGGTTTCTTGAACCTCACTGATGGATTTGCGGATAAACTCGGTATTGTCAAAACCAATATTCAATTTGATATCCGCGGGAAGATCTTTTTTTATAAACTCCAACCGCTCATAAAATTGATCCACTATCTCAATACTATTAGATCCTGGAAGTGGGGAAACCGCAACCGCTACCATGGGTATTCCATCCCGCTTAAGCACCGTCCTTTCGTTCAATGGAGCCAATTCAGCTTTTCCAATGTCTTGGAATAAAACAACATTATTAGATTCTTCCCTAATTATCAAACGGTTAAATTCTTCGGGAGTGCTCAACCGACTTTTCGTCCTCACGGACAGTTCAATCGATGAGCCTTCAATTTTCCCGGAAGGCAATTCCACATTTTCACTTTGAACTTTGGCAAGAACGTCAGTTGGGGTCACACCATAAGATGCCATTAACAGGGGATCCATTCTCAACCGCATGGCATACTGTTTTTCCCCCCAAATCCTTACTTCGCTTACGCCTTCTATGGTCTGAAGCCTTTCTTTAAAGATATTGGTCGCAATATCAGTCAATTCCAACAGGTTTCTTTGGGAACTTTGAACGTTGAGCAGGATTACTGGAGAGGAATCGGCATCCTGTTTGGTTACAACGGGTGGATCTACGTCTGGGGGCAAACTTTGCTGCGCTCTGGAAACTCGATCGCGGACATCATTGGCGGCTGCCTCCATATCTCCGCCTACTTCAAACTCCACAGTAATAGTGGAGTTCCCGTCATTGCTGATTGAAGTCAAGGACTTAATCCCTGAAATACCGTTGATGGCTTCTTCAAGTGGTTCAGTTATCTGGGCCAGAATAACATCTGCATTAGCACCCACATAGGTGGTCCGCACACTGATAACAGGAGGATCAACGCTGGGGTATTCACGTACTCCCAAATAGGAAACGCCGATGAACCCAAAGATCATGATGGTAAGGCTCATCACGATGGAGAGAACTGGTCTTTTGATACTGATGGTGGACAAACTTGACATAGCAGATCAATTAATTTGGGTGATGGTAAGTAAAGTGCCCTCCCTGGCTTGGAGAATCCCCGTGGTCAATACCCTTTCACCCGGCTTTATACCCGATAGGATTTGCACGTTGCTTTCCGTCCGCTTGCCGATAGTGACCACCCTTGATTCTGCTTTATTGTCCACGGAGGCTACAAAAACTTTGTAACCGGACAATTCAGGTATAAGGGATTCGGAAGGAACGAGCATGGCGTTTTGTTCCACATTGAGTACCAAGCGTACGCGGGCAAACATTCCCGGCAAAAATTGACGATCGCCATTGGGGCTTTCAGCCCTAAGTTTTAGTGTTCGGGTAGTGACATCAATCGTTGGTTCTATGGCATATACGGTTCCTTTTGCATCTTCGGAAGAGACATTGGAACGGAAGAAGATTGTAGCTCCTACTTTGATCTCATTGGCATACCGCTCGGGGATCGAAAATTCAATCTTTATGGGGTCAATGTTGACGATGGTCGTGATGATATCCGCTGAGCTGATTACCCCTCCAATAGAAATTTCCCTGAATCCCAACACACCGTCAAACGGAGCACGGATAACGGTTTTGTTGAGCTGGGCTTCGATAAGTCTCAAATCCGCCAAGTTGGTGTTGAACTGGTTAAGGGCTATGTCATACTCCTCCTGACTGATGGCTTCCCGCTCCAACAACTGCTTTTGCCGGTTTTCCTGGCTCTCAAAAAGTTTTTTGGTGTAATTTAATCGGTCAAATTGTGCCCTCAATTCGTCGTCGTTCAGGTAAATAAGCGGTGTGCCTTTCTTTACAAATTCACCTTCCCTGAATGAAACTTGCTTCACCAATCCGGCTACCTCCGGTCTGAGATTCACCATTTCATTGGGTATCAAACTGCCAGTTACATTGAGACTGTTTTCAAGCAATTCCGGTATGATCTCAATAACGTTTACCTGCAGGCCCTGACTGGTAGTGGGTTCTTGGGTTGTCGTCATTTTTTCAGAATCTGTATTGGAAAAGTACCTGTCCAAGCGGGGATAAAAAAAAGTAACCGCAACAACCAATACGATTATTAAGATAACAATAAATTTAGTCTTTTTCTTCATTAGGGATGTTCAGGTATGTTTTGTCGGTTTAGCGCCCCTTTACCTGCATGTGGATAGGTGGACATTCTAATTAGTTACAAGCTTGCAATACAAAATAAATTCAACGGAATATTGAATTATTTTTGGGTGTTATACCCTTCAAAGTCATCATTAAGTGATGCAATTTAGTCTATTCTCCAATTCAAATAAAGTAAATAGACACAGGTGGCATTAGTGGGAGACAAATGGTTATTATCAAATATCCGGAATAAAGGTACATCAAATACAACCCACTTTCGTGATAACTTCAAATTCCAACAATTAATTAGTGGCAAAAATAACCTTATTTTTTAAAAAGAGTGTTTTTTTATATTTATGGGTTTTTTTTTTAACGTAAAAAAGGACTATCCCGATTCTGGAATAGCCCTTTTAAATTAATTTTTGCAACAAATAAGTATATTAGTTAAAAATGTATCGAATGCCAATCTGACCGACCCATCTGGATCCTCCAATAGCTGCATCGGAGATAGTCCATGGGCTATTATCCCTCACCGGATCAAATGAAAAAATAGGCTGATCGGTCTGCAAATTTGCCTGATTTCTCAATTGAAGGGTTTGGAAGGTGTTGTCAAAATATCCATTTCCCCATGTATATTGTCTACCCCAATTTTTGTTTATCAAATTACCCACATTGAAAACGTCAAAGGTAAGTTGAAGCACATTTCTCTTGCCTCCAAAATCTGTAAAGATATCCTGCATGATTTTCACGTCAAACTGATGCGTGAAGGGGTGACGGGCACCGTTTCTTTCGGTATATTGACCCCTTCGTTCACGAAGGTATTTTTGGGTATTTATAAAATCCTCAAATTCCTGCGCTTGTTGTGCTGCCGAAACAACCACCCCAGCACGGGTATAATTCTCTAAGAAGCGAATCTCATTGGGATCAAGTGCGTTGTTTGGCACATAAAGCAAATCTGTGTTTTGCCCTCCAGAGACATCTTCCCTGTTTAAGTCACCATTGTAGACATAAGAAAACTGAGAACCGGATTGTCCAGCATAGAATACCGAAATAGTTGTGGCAAAATTATTCAAATACTCTTTTCTGTAGGACACGGAACTTATAATTCTACTACCCACATTAAAAGGAGAATTTGCGACTTCGGCTTGGTTTATCCCATTTACCGTGGGCAATGGTCTCCAGTTACTGTGATTTTGGGAAGAAGTACCCGGAAATAGGTCTCTAGAGCTTGTATACGTATAAGCTACAGATGCATACAGTCCATTCTCAAATGGCTTTTGTAACTGGAAGGTACCTGACATCGCATGGCCTGCATTGGTATTGGTAATGAAGATGGCCTCGTCATAGTTGGTAAGAATTTTTTTGCCATTATTTGCATTTGGCCAAATGGGACGATTATCCCCACTTCCAATCAGATTTCCTGTAGAAGAGATTTGGTTGATCTGTTCAAACCGGAACGCATTAAGATTTTTGGAATACATCAGGTCCACTGTAGCAATCAACCCACCGGGTAATTTTTGATCAACACCAACGTTTGTTCTCCAGATTTGGGGCAGTTTGAAATCTCTGTCTACCAAGGTCATTCTTCCTCCGGGCCCCTGTCCACCCGGATTGGGGGTTTGGTTGAATGGGTCTGGATTGAAAGTAATCTGTGGATTGGGATCGTTATTTGTTCCTGACTGGTTGATGTTTAATAACACACCACTTTGTGTAAATGCTCCGCTCATCCATACAAATGGAAACCTGCTGGTAAAAATACCAGTACCTCCTCTAAGCTGGGTATCGCTTTCTCCGTTGACATTATAATTGAACCCTACCCGTGGCGAAAACATAAAAGCCGGCTTTGGCAATTGGTCATTTTGAACGTTGTATTCTCGGGCTAACGCAGAACTATTGAAGTTGCTGTTTGTTCTAGGTGTTTCGTTGTATATCGGCACATCCAAGCGAACACCTCCGGTTAAGGAGAAATTTTCATTTATCTGAAACCTGTCTTGGGCATAAACACCAAACTGCATGGCCCCAAATTCAGCTCCCTCTCGGGGGTTGTCGGTAATGGAATATTGATAGGAATACCTGCTGGCAAGTCCACGCTCAAAGTTGTCGATCGTAAAAAACTGGTATGTCCCATAATTTTCACCGATAAAGGCATTGTAAATTTGATAGAACTCGTTGTGTGTTCCCAAGGTAATCGTATGCTTCCCTTTATACAACTCCAAATTATCCGTAATTGTCAATACGTCTTGATTCAACTGATTAACAGTTGAAAAGGCCTCTGTACCGAAATTGATGGTTCCTTGTGTACCGCCAAGGTTTATATTGCCTCTTGGGAAAGGTGCTCCAGGTGCACTCCTTGGCTCCCGAATATTGGTATACCCAATCAACAATTTATTAGAAGCATCATTTGAAATTCTGCTGCTTAGTTCCATTACCGAAGAATGCGTAGGGCTTTCCCTAAGTATGCCACCATTGGCAAAGGTTAAAGCACGCTGTCCCCTGCTTAATTGAACAGCTTCTCCCTTATTGTAACTGTGACGCAAAGTCAGTTTATGCTTGTCGCTGATATTATAATCGAATCGCACAAAAAGTTTTTCGGAAGCCGAGGTTGAGTTTTGGTTCTGCCAAGATCCCGGATCATATCCGTATTGGTTTCTTAGGACAGTTTCAACACGCATCACATCTGCTGCAGATATCTCTGAATCCGGAGTTCCGGGCATAAAACCTAGCGGTGTTGAATTATCTGTAATTTCACCGTTCAAAAAGAAAAACAACTTATCCTTAATAATAGGACCACCTATTCGAAATCCAGTTTGTCTATCGGAAAAACTTGCAAATCGTACCCTTTCTTGATTAGGCTGATTGGTTGGGGTAAGACCTGCCAAATTTTGGTTTCTGAAATAGTGAAATACTGAGCCTGATATTTCGTTGGTACCGGATCTGGTTACAGCAGAGATCCCTCCTCCGGCAAACCCACCCAAGGTAACATCAAAAGGCGCAATCTGAACCTGAAAAGTTTCGATGGCATCCAGTGAAATGGGAGATGTTCCTGTCTGACCTCCGTTGGTACCCGAAGCCGCCAATCCAAAAACGTCATTACTCACTGCCCCATCGATAGTTACCTGATTAAACCGGTTGTTCATTCCTCCAATAGAAATGGCATCTCCCTTTATATCGGCTTGCGGAGTCATCCGGGTGAAATCGTTGAAACCCCTGCTAATGGTGGGCATGGACTGAATTTGCTGATTGGAGATTGCAGTTTCTGCCCCGGTGCGGGTACCGTCAATGATCTCCCCCCTTCTTGCACTTACCACAAATTCGTCCAGATCGGCCGCACCGTCATTTAATGTCACACTCAAATTTAAGGTCTGACCCAGCGCCAATAAAATACCTTCTTGGACGCTCGATTCAAAACCAATAAATGACGCAGTCACAGTATAAGGACCGCCTACACGTACATTGGGAATCTGAAACCTTCCATCCAGATTGGTGACGGCACCATACCTTGTCCCAGATGGTGTGTGGACAGCCAAAACGTTTGCACCTGGAAGGGTTTCTCCGCTTGCATCTACCACTCTTCCTGACAATCCGGAAGTAGTCAAACCCTGTGCCATCAGGCTATTTCCTGAGAACACCAAGATGATCAATGTCAATAAATTTCTAAGTAAATTTTGCCTCATTTTATTTATAATTATCGATTTGAATAAATAACTCCCAAGTATACGATTAGATTTTTTGGGCAGTGCAAAGGTAGGTGTAATGGCAATCATTCTTTTTGGTAAATTGTTATCATTCCTTACCTTAGCGCAAAAATAGGTAACATTATCTTAATATAAGTTAACAAAGGAAATTTTTTAAAGCCCTTCCCAATATGTTTTTAAACGGCTTATGAATTGTTTTTCAATATTTTATAAATTAATATTTTATCAATACCAACGTTTATTGGTTACTTCTTCTATAAATAGTAGCATATGTGACATAATTTTATGAATTATTCCATCGCCCAAAATTTTCTCTTTATATTTGAAGCGTATGTAAAACACCACCAAACCATGCAGCGAAAAGGAATTATCTGGCTGTACCTATTCTTGGGAGCAGCCATAATCGATATGGCATTTCTAACACAAAATCAGGAACAATACAGGTATTATACCAAACCCTTAATAATTATAGGATTACTCTTCTATTTTTTACAAACAACAACCCTCATCAAAGGAAGTATTTTGAGAAAAAGTATTACTGCGGGTTTGGTGTTTTCTCTCCTTGGGGACACCCTTCTTTTATTCCCCAGCATGTTTTTATATGGTTTGGGAGCTTTTCTAATGACACATATTTGCTATATCGTGGCATTCAAACTCACCCAAGACCACGTGTTCAACCTGATGAAGGTCAATTTCATAAAAATCTTTTTTTATAACCTGCCCATCTATATTGCTGCGGCTTTCGTTTACTTTTTGATCCAAAACAACCTCTATGAACTCAAAATTCCCGTCATTATCTACATCATGGTGATCGTCATGATGGCCACGATTTCCAGGGAGCGTTTTGGCCGTACCAATGCCTCCAGTTTTTGGCAGGTATTTATCGGTGCGCTGTTGTTTCTGACCTCCGATGGCATTCTGGCCCTCAACCGGTTTTTTCAGCCGATTGAAGATGCGGGTGTAATGATCATGGGCACCTACATGATGGCACAGTTGCTTATATTGATGGGGATTAGGAGCCATATCATCTCAATAAAAACGTAAAAGCCTGCCAGAATGCTTCCGGCAGGCCTTAATCGTTAATATGACAGTAATTACCAGGGGGATTATTTTTTATCAATCGCTATATTCAATTCCCTTAACTGCGCTTCAGAAATAGTGGAAGGGGAATCTATCATGACATCTCTTCCTGAGTTGTTTTTTGGAAAAGCAATGTAATCCCGGATGGAATCACTTCCCCCAAAAATGGCGCACAGTCGGTCAAACCCGAAAGCAATTCCACCGTGTGGTGGCGCCCCAAACTCAAATGCCTCCATGAGAAATCCAAACTGATCCTTGGCTTCTTCATCCGAAAAGCCCAAATGGGTGAACATGGTCTGTTGTACGCCCCTGTCATGGATTCGGATGGATCCCCCGCCGATCTCTACCCCATTGATGACCAAGTCATAGGCATTGGCCCGTACAATTCCAGGATCAGTTTCCAAAAGCTTAATATCTTCGATTTTTGGAGAGGTAAATGGATGATGCATCGCATGGAAACGCTTGGACTCCCCGTCCCATTCCAATAGGGGAAAATCCAGCACCCAGAGGGGTTTGAAAACATTCCTGTCTCTCAAACCAAGTTCTTCTCCCATCTTCAACCGCAATTCGGAAAGTTGCTTTCTCGTACTCCGAACTTCCCCAGACAGTACAAGCAATAGATCTCCGGCCTGTGCACTCATCCGATCCGCCCAATCCCGCAGATCCGCTTGGGAATAAAACTTATCCACCGAGGATTTAAAGCCCCCATCATCATTACATTTCACGTATATCAACCCTTTGGCACCTATTTGAGGTCGTTTTACCCATTCGGACAGGGCATCAATTTGCTTCCGGGTATATTCCCCGGCAGCAGTGGCACAGAAACCGACTACCAGTTCTGAGGCGTCAAAAATCCCGAACCCTTTTCCCTGAGCCAAGTCAGTGATCTCGGCAAACTTCATATCAAATCTCAGGTCTGGCTTGTCATTGCCATAGTAGGCCATCGCATCGGCATAGGTCATCCGGTCTACAATACCCAACTCAACTTTTTTTACAGTTGTAAACAAATGTCGAATTAGGCCTTCGAAGGTGCTGAGGATATCCTCCTGCTCTACAAATGACATTTCACAGTCAATTTGTGTAAATTCCGGTTGCCTGTCTGCCCGTAAGTCCTCGTCCCTGAAGCATTTTACTATCTGAAAATACCTGTCAAACCCACTGACCATCAACAGCTGTTTGAAGGTTTGTGGTGACTGGGGTAGTGCATAAAATTCCCCGGGGTTAATCCGACTGGGCACCACAAAGTCCCTTGCTCCTTCAGGAGTTGACTTTATCAAGACGGGAGTTTCCACTTCAATAAAGTTTTGGCCGTCCATATACTTTCTGGTTTCCTGCATCATACGATGTCTGAGTTGCAGCTTTTCACGGATGACATTCCTACGGAGATCCAGGTAGCGGTATTTCATGCGAAGATCCTCCCCTCCGTCCGTTTCATCCTCGATGATAAAAGGCGGAACTTTTGACGGGTTCAAGACCGTCAGCTCTTTCGTTTTGATTTCAATTTCACCAGTGGGTATCTTATCATTTTTTGAAGTTCGTTCTATTACCAAACCTTTCGCCTGCACCACAAATTCCCTGCCCAGTGTTGCTGCTTTTTCCAACAATTCTTTGGAACTGTCTCCTTCTTCAAAGATCAATTGGGTAAGCCCATATCGATCGCGCAAGTCCACCCAAAGGAGCCCTCCTTTGTTTCTTACCCGCTGTACCCAGCCGGATAAAATGACTTCCTTGTTGATATCCGCAAGACGTAATTCTCCACAAGTATGTGTTCTAAGCATATTCTATTAGGTTTTAATCGAATTTAGTCGACAAAGATAATCATTCGGTATAGAGTTTACTATTTCGGATTACAAAGTTTGAAGGTTGACATACATAAAATTATACCTTTAGTTTAGCGATTTATTGAAAAAAAATGCTTTTTTTGTAATTGCTATTCACCCAACCCTAAAGCAAATCGAATGAAATTTAACTGGATTATCTTCTCAGCCATCTTATTAACGGCAACAAGCTTAGTTTTTTATCATTTCCTACAAGGCGCTTCTGAAGAACAAGAACTGGCAAAATTTCCGGAAGAAATCATTGAAGTACAAGAGACCTTTCTTTTTGGTATCAACATTGACAATTTTGAAGTAATAGAAGGCATCGTAGAGCGGAATCAAACCTTATCAGGAATACTAAGTCCTTTTAATGTCTCCTATCAGATGATAGATGAAATCGCAAAAAAATCCAAAGACATCTTTGATGTCAAGAGAATCGCATTTAATAAGAAATTTACGGTACTTACAGCTAAAGACACCTTACTGGCGCAATATTTCATCTATGAGCCTAATCCCATGGAGTTTGTTGTGTTCAAGTTGGACGAGGGAGAAATTTATAAAGAAAGCCGGCCCATAGAAATCCGCAAACGGGAAATCGGCGGAACCATCACCAGATCCCTTTATGTCAACATGGTTGAGTTAGGCCTTACTCCAGATCTTATTGACCAATTTGCTGACTTGTACGGGTGGGTGGTTGACTTCCAGCGCCTGCAGGAAGGAGATAAGTTTAAGGTAATTTTTAACGAGAAAATGATAGATGATTACGTTGTGGGCATAGAAGACATTCAAGCGGCGTATTTTGAACATATGGGTGAGCCTTATCACGCTATCCCTTTCGTACAAAATGGCGAAATGTCATACTTCGACCAATACGGCGAAAGTTTAAAAAAGGCGTTTTTAAGGGACCCGCTTAAGTTCACCCGTATCAGTTCAAGGTATAACCTAAGCCGATTTCATCCTGTACAGAAAAGGTACAAGCCTCACCTGGGTACGGACTATGCCGCTCCGACAGGCACCGAAATTCGATCCGTAGGGGAAGGCACCGTGCTGGAAGCCGGGTATTCCGGAGGCAATGGCAAGTATGTTAAGATAAAGCACAACGCCACCTACACCACCCAATACCTTCATATGTCTAAAATTGGCAGCGGGATTAAAGCCGGCACACGCGTAAAGCAAGGTCAGGTCATCGGATATGTGGGAAGCACCGGATTGGCTACAGGCCCACACCTTTGCTTTAGATTTTGGAAACACGGTAGGCAAGTCGATTGGCTTCGGGAAAAAATCCCTCCCGCAGAACCCATTTCGGAAGAAAATAAGCTTGCCTTTGAGGATACCAAATTAGGTGTGGTGCGAACGCTTGCAGCAATCCCTTATACCGATTCCGTAAAACTATTGACGGCACTGGAATAATTGCACTGCAACTTGGACTTAAAAACAGGTTCGCAGTCAAGGGGTTCGTGAAAAGATGGACAATGGCTCTTTTACTTATTGTTGGTAATTCAGGTAGGGATTTTTTGTTAACCAATTCCGACTACTTTCCACGCAAGATAATCAACGATAGGTCACCTGTTAACTGCCATGAAATCAAACATAAATACAACAGATAGTATAAGCTAAAAAAAAAACTCCTGTTCTGACTAACTGCAACTGTTAAATAAAATAGCGGCACCTTTTCTTAAAAGGTGCCGCTATTTTATTAGTATTCGGCCAAGCTTATTTTTTCTCCTTCATCCAATTCTTATTCAGTTCCGGGAGTGAAAGCTCCGTTCTTCTGTTGATGCGGTGCATTTCAGGAGTACAGGGCAAGGCATCACAGTCATTTATGGGTTTGGATTTTCCAAAGAACTCATAAACCATTCTGTCAGATGCTATTCCTCTACCCTCCAAGTATTCCTTTACCACCAAAGCACGCTTCTCGGACAGTTTTTGGTTGTATTGAACTCCTCCCCTGCTGTCTGTGTGACCAGTGATGGAAAGGCGCTGATTCAGCATGTTTTCAAGCATAAAGGCAACACGCTCCAATGCCTGCTTGTCTGCGGGTTTCAAGTCTGCACGGTCAAACCCAAAATAGACGGTGGGTACCTCCATAGGCAACTGAATATTTGAAAGGTCACAGAGATCTACCCCCTCCAACTCAGGTGGCATATCATAAGCTTTGTCCTTTTCCGGAAAAGCCAAAAGGATCAATTCAGACCTCCTGTTTAGTTGATGCTCCTGTTCCGGACAAGGAACGCCGTCGCCGCAATCATTGGTCAACTGCTCCTCTCCAAGCCATTCCGAACGGACGCGTGATCTAGCCACACCAAATTGCCCTAAATAATCCCTTACGGCATTTGCCCTACGCTCACTCAATGCTTCATTGTAAGCGTTAGATGCCCGAGCATCGGTATGTGAACGAATGGAAATATCAATAAATGAGTAAGATTTTAGCAGTTCGGCTACTTTGGCAAGAATCCCTTCGGCATCTTGCCTGATGGCTGATTCATCCAGGTTATAATATACCAAATCAACATAAACTGCCGTTTGATAAGGGATCTGGACTAGTTGGTAAGTCTTGGTCAACTCTTCCACCTGAAGGTTTTTTGTGGACAATTGATTGTCCTTCAATGCAAAATACCCACTTTTGCGAATGACTACCTCAAAGTCAGCATCCGGAGCAAGTTCGGCACGGAAGATTCCTTTTCCATCTTGGGAAGTTTCCCGGTTAATGCGATCTTTACCTTCCATCAGAAGAATGTCCAACGGGCCGTCAATCAACTCTTCGTCACATCCCTGCACGCGGGCCTGAAATCTTTTGTAAAGCTCAGCCATCAGGAAAATGTCATCCAATCCCCGGCTTTCTGGTCTGTTTGAGGCCAGATACACCTCTCCCTCACCAGAGAAATACAACCCGAAATCATCTTGGGGAGAATTATAGGGAAGACCAAGGTTTTTTACTCCCCGAAAGTTTCCATTATCAAAGTGGGCCACGAACAAGTCCAAACCGCCTACACCAACATGCCCGTCAGAAGCAAAATAAAATTTGTTTTCGCTCAGGTAGGCTCCCAGTTCGTTACCGGGAGTGTTGACCACATCTCCCAGGTTGACAGCCTCTCCAAATTTCATGTTCTCGTCATAGGTAACGTAATACAGATCATACCCTCCCTGTCCACCTGTGATGTTGGAAGAAAAATAAATCCGCTTAGCCTGTTCGTCTACAAAGGGTGACATCACCCCATATTCAGTGGGGGAGTTAAGCGGAAAGCCGCTATAATCCGACATTTTGCCAGCATCATCCACCTGACTGAAATACACTTCGGGATAAACATCATAATTTTTGGATTTTTTAATGGTCCGAGTTATCGTATAAAATACCACGGGCTTTGATTCCATAAAAAAAGGATCTGCCAAATGAAATACATCCGGAACAGGGCTAACAAATTCTTCCACGGCACCTTCCTGATTAAGCTTATAAATTCCCAGAAAATCCCTTCCCGTAAAATCGGCTTTTCGGTTATAATATTTATATCCTTTATCGATACGAATGGCTCTTTTTTTCGGAAGGGAAGCAGCACCTCTATCCGAAGAAAAGTAGGTGTTTCCCAGGTTATCTTTTGTGATTCCAAATTCAGCACTTGACGTATTTATCGCAGACACTCCGACCATTTCGGCATTCCCCGGGTTGCCATACCAGTAGCTTAGCGAATCCAGCTGAAGCTGCTGTATAGGACCCGAACTCATGCCCCGAAGCGAGTCCAAGGCAGATTTTACTTCTTCCAAATTACCAACTTGGTTGGCACTGGCGATGTAATACAAGAGATCATCCGCATTCGCTTCTTCAAAAGCGGCGGCATTTTTCCGCCACTGATAGGTTTTTTGATAATCCCTGAGTTTACTATAAGCTTCGGATGCACCTACAGCTGCCTGATAAGTAGGCTTCCGGGCGTAGGCTTTTTCAAATCCCCGACCAGCTTCCAGGTAGTTTTCCTGATAGAACTTCCGGTCGGCAAATCTCAATAAACCACTTTGACTATATGAATTCCAAGAAAAGGCGGCTGAAAGGGCCATAAAGGCTATCAGTGTAAAAATCTTTTTCATAGCTAGAACCATCTGGGGTTTTTCATAGTGACTTTTCTGGGAGCAATGTAGTATCCAATGGAAAATTCGTGCGAATTATTCCTGAGGCCACTCAATACATTGGTTTGTAAATCGTAGGCATATCCCAGCCTTAAATTGTCCAATGCAAACAGCTCCATAATGAATGCAACGGCATTTCTATTACTCAGATTGGCCGGTAATAATTCCTGGCCAACTTTTACGTTGGTCCTGTAAGATGCACCAACCCATAGCCGTTCCATAAACAAAAGCATGGCATTCAGATCCACATTACTAGGCCCAATGTTGGCATGCCTTACCAAAAATGAAGGCTTGAAGGTGACTGCATCGGAGAGTGGAATCAAACCTCCCGCGGTAAGGTAATAGTGTACATCATGGTAGGCCAGTGAAATTGCCTCATCTGCCAGGTTGTTTTTCCCCACCAAATTATAGGCACTAAATCCCGCATAGAAGGATGGCATATGGAAAAATACCCCGGTATTCAAATTGGGGGTAAAAATATTCACCACTCCCTGAGGTACATCCACATCATCCGGATTATTGGGGTTAAACATAGTCCCGTCTATCGCATATTCAACTACTCCTCCACTTGCTCCAAAGCCCAAGAAAGATTCCGACCCTGTCTGTATGCGATAGGCATAGGAGATCATCGCTCCGTTGGTCTTCGCAGGTCCCATCTGATCGGACATAAATGAGGCTCCAAACCCCATCCTTCCCTCATTGGCACTGAAGTCCGCAGTCACTGTGAACGTAGTGGGTGCCCCGGGAAAATCCACCCATTGACTTCTGTATGTTGATTGCAAATAATGCTCTCCTTTATAGCCAGCATATGCCGGATTTATATGGAGTCCATTGAACATGTATTGACTGAACTGGGGGAGTTGCTGCCCTTTGGCATTTTCCCCGGCTGTCATTGCCAACAGCCATACAATGCCTAAAATTCTAAAAGTGCGTTTCATTCATCTGTATTTTTTCGTTCGCTATCCAAAAGCAATCTCAAAAGCCAAGCAAATCACCGGAACCAATTAACGTCCCAATTTATACTTCTCCTGATTACCTTATTTTCTTACTTAATCACCTGAATCCAGCCTTTAAAAGTCTGCTCATTTCCCACCGAATCTCTCGTGGTCAACACATAGAAGTACGCACCTCCCGTCACACCCGCTGCCGACCAATTATTTGCATAATTCTCCTCTTCAAACACGTGGTCGCCATACCTGTTGAATATAGTCAGTTTGTTGCTGGCAAACCTTCCAATACCGTTAATGACAAACTGATCATTTTTGTTATCCACCTTTCCCGGTGTGATCACGTTGGGAATAAAGAAGGCCCTGATTTGGTTGGTATCCGTTGCCTGTACGCCCGGGGGTACCAAAACCTGATCAGCCGGTACAGAAATACTTACCGTATTGGTCACTGGGCCGACTTGAAGGGCGCGCACCTGAATGACAAAGGTCATGGTACTCCCTGCTGCCAGCGAAGGAATCGTCCATGAAATAGCGTTACCGTTTACGGTAGGAGTGCCTGCAAAGCCGGTCGATGAGAATGACACATACACCACGTTACTTGGCAAGTTGTCCGTGACAAGAACCTGATTGGCTGCGGTATTTCCTGCGTTGGACACCACGATTTGATATTCAAAAACATTCCCCTCGAAAATCTCAACTCCAAAAGATGATTTGGTGATAGTAAGATTTACTTCCTTCTGTCCGATTACCACTGGAGGAGCCGAAACTTCATCGGTATAAGCCCCAATAGCGATCTGAGCCGAATTGATTACTGTCCCTGAAACTGTCGCCATGACCTCTATGACAATAGAGGCAGTCCCTCCTGCCGGAATGCTACCAATCGTCCATGTATCCGTAGAAGAAGGCTGAGGGTTGGCAGAAAGAAACAACAGCCCCGAAGGCAAAACATCCTTAACCGAAATATTGGTAAGCGCAAAGGCTGAATTATTGTTCAACTGAATGGTGTAGGAAAGCATGCCGCCCACTTCAACTTTGGAGACATCAGAAGTCTTGGCTACATCTAACAATAGTGGCCGAACCGTTATCCTTACGATTGCCGTATCGCAAAGTCTTCGGTCTGCCCCGTCACATATCTGATAGGTAAACTCATCTTGTCCAAAGTAATTATCGTTAGGAGTATATTTAACAGTACCATCAGCGTTCACAACGGTAGTTCCGTGTAGAGGGCTTACGGTAATCAATAAGGTCCCAGGATTTAGTGATCCCACTTCAATGGCATCATTTATCAAAACAGGGATATTGGTGGATACATTTTGATTGGTAATTGCTAGGTCGTCTTCTGCTGAAATTGCCGGATCCACTAGCTCAAATGTGATAGCTCCCTGATCACTGTTGAGCGGATTTACAGTTTCAATAATCTCGTATACAAACGTATAGACTCCAAGAGGAAGCCCATCCGGAAGCGTGAGGATTCCGTCTTGGGAAAGAGACACCCCCGAAAGTCCAGCAGAATCGGTTAACTCTACAAAAACCCTTTCCTTGTTAACTGGTTCATTGTTGAGCAAATCATTGTTTAAAACATTTCCTACTATACCCGCCCTTGACGCATTAATTACGCCGAAATCATCATCCACAGCAATGATTTTGGTTTCATTAACAAAAACCGTAACAGTAGCCTGATCACATTTGCCTGGATTTGCCCTGTCACAAATTTGATACACCAACGAATAGGTCCCACTGGGAACCCCTTCGGCCACATCTACAGCGCCATCTGCATTCAGGGTCAATATCCCGCTGGTTGTATTGGTCACTTCGGTCAGGATCAACTGCGCTATTGTGGTGGGAAGTAGATTGAGCAAATCATTGTCAATGACATTGACCGCATTGTCAAGACCAAGGCTGTTATCGAGACTTACGTTGTCATCAAATGCATAGGGCCTATATTCAATAACCTCCACGGTTACGGTAGCTCTAGATACTTCTCCTTCTCCTGTCCTTACCTGGTAAATCATCTTATAAGTTCCCGGTGGTGTATTTGGAGGAACATCCACGTCCCCATTGGGTTTAAGGATAAGGCTGTTAGCCGGAAATGGTTCAACGATGGTTAGCTGAACATCAATGGGGTTAAGCACGAAGCCATTTGACTCATCATTACTGTAAATATTCACTACAGCATTTCCCCCAGTCTCTGAATTTACCCGAAAGGCAAAATCAGATGCGGCAAATAAGGTATTCACAAAAAATACCATTTTACCATCCGGCTCATTGATACTAATTACCCGAATCCCGTGAATGGGTTCCTGGGATTCGAAGATCATGGGAGAAAAAAGAATCAGCCATTGGTTTTGTTCCGGCACATTTGTCAGGTGATGGACGCCAGTGTTCCATTGCCAGCCCCTAACTTGGATCGTCTTGGTACCTGGGATAGGATCCCCATTTTCCCTGAGGGCGATAAAATCAGTCGCTGAGTTTCCATTTCTTTCTGTGTAAAGCAAAAATCCGGAAGTAATTACCTGGTCCGCCCACATCAAATCAGCAAAGGCTTCACCTGCCGGTATGGATGGTTGGGCGTTTATATCCCAATAAGACCGTAAGTCAGGAGATGACACAATTTCCTCCAGACTGGCTAGAAAATCCGTGCTTCGATGGCTGATAAGTTGGTTGTCAAATTTGACAATCTGAACAGAACCCGGTCCTATGATTTGAGAACCCAATAGGGGATTAAGCCTGGTCACTGTAGGTCTCCTGGTGGTTGCGAATATTTCCCTTCCATCCTCCAAATTCAGTTTGGTGATAATTACCTGGGCATCAAGTGGAGTGGGATTGATATTCCCAGTTGGCGTATCTTGGAAAATCACTGCACCATCCACATTTAAGGTCAACCTCTCAATAAGAATGTTATTCTGATTTCCTGTGACAGTTACTGTTTGAGCCTGTAGAGCTGTCTGTACTAAAAGACCACCCACAATAAAAAGGAAAAATACTTGCTTTAAACATCCTAAAAAAGTATTTCCCGGGGTATAGTATTCGTTCTTCATACCTTTCTTATTCGTAAAAACAACTGTTTTTTACCGTTAAAAACTTGCTGATTAAATCAAACTTCTAAAATTACTCTTTCAATATATAATTGCCGTGACGTAGTACAACTTAAAAAGTTGTATTTGAAGTACATCGGTGTAAACTTA
Source organism: Cytophagales bacterium (assembly GCA_038209145.1). GTDB lineage: Bacteria > Bacteroidota > Bacteroidia > Cytophagales > Cyclobacteriaceae > Lunatibacter. Next base: position 24,447 of record JBBQXZ010000027.1, read on the forward strand.
CGCATTTTTTTTAAAATCAAGGGTATTAAAAGGGAACAGAAGATTTTTATATTTTCTGTTCCCTGACCACTCCCTAGCCGAAGCTAATTTCCGGCCCAATTCCTATCAAAAATCAACTAAGGCGACACCTTTTTCCACTGAGATTTTTTGTAGACAAATCCAACTACACTTGTCACTCCCAAATCCTTTGTTTACTTGATATTCAGTAATGCTTCGCTGTTTCGATATCCTGATATGTCCAAATACCAGTCTTCATATTGGCTGCCGCTGGATTTCACCCAATCTGAAAACTTTATATACCCTTTCATAAAATTGTAGCCTTCTTTCAGGTAAGGAATGTTTTCTGTCACATCCATGGCCCAGGGAAGGTTTCCGCTTTTACTACGGTACATACTTTTGGCTCCTTCGCTTGAGGTATCGTCTGCTGTTCCGAACAAGCTCTTATCTACCAATGCTGTTGGCTGCTTGCCTGGTAGATGAATTTCATGTCCTCTTTTTTGGTTGGCTACAAGGAAGGGGTTAAAATTTTCATAACCAATCTCTTTCAAATAAACCGGACCACCTTTTCCAGCTTCTCCATCCACTTTGAACCTAACAACGACTTGCTGCAAATTAACCTCTTGAAACGGGCCGCCCGGCGTAGTATTCACACCCGTTGTCCCCTGGCCAAGGTGAGGCAAAACGTTATAAACATCATCGTAGGCAATAAAAGTGACATATTTTGTTTCTGACTCCAGCCCGTTTTCATCAAATTTGTGAACGGTACCTCCTTTGATTTTGGTGCCTTCTACCGCTATTACCTTTGACGGGTCGATGCCGGTGAATTCTATCCCAAAACCGTTTCTGTATCCAGCTCCCGCAGCCCTGGTTTTCAAGTCGGCAATTACTTCTACTATCTCGCCTTTGGCATCAGTTACCCGGTTGATTTTATAATCTACTACCAAGTCATTGAAATCATAGTCTCCGAGAGATGGCCATAAATCTTCGAACATCAAGGTGCTAAAACCTTTGGCAGGAAAATAATTGTTGTAGGCCCTGTATTTGTCAGTTGGATAATCATCCTCTTCGTCAATAACCCCATCTCCATCACTGTCCGGATTCTTTACTATCAAAGGCTTGCATCCATTGGAAGGATCCGCATAGTACGTGCCGGGGATAACCAAGTTGTCCAATCCTGCCCGTGCTGTACCACCTGTCCCCACAAAACTAATAAAGATTTTGTGTGGCTTTCCAAGAATTGCTTTCGGCACCTCAACCTTTACCTCATGAATGGTCGTTTGGTTACTGATCGGATTCGGGAAATCAAACTTGTAAAACTGAACACTGGCACCATGACCATTTAACGTTCCATTAGGGTCGTAAGGAATATACTGAACCAAAATATTTCTACTTCCTCCAGCATTTCCGTCAAGCCTCGTTTTAAATGAAATGGATCCCGCCTCCAAGATCATCCAGGGAGTGGTTATCCAGGTTGCCGTATTACTTTCATTCGTCAATTGATTGGTACGGAAACTAAAATTTCCATCTACTAAAGTAGCAGAACTGTTGCTTACCGAAACCGCTCCCATTGACCAGCATTTCGCAAAGTAAACATCACGGTTTCCTTCTTCTGCGTCAGCAGACAGAAAATTTTGGGAAAAACTTCCAGTGACTGAGAAAAGAGATGCAAATAAAATTATAAATAGCTTTTTCATTTCAATTTTTTTTAAAGAGTTATTCAACGTCACTGTTGTCTACTTCAACTATATAATCAAAAACCACCTTTTGGTTTTGAATATCCCGCGTCTTTTCCAAGGAACCATAAACCAGTTGGATCTTGTCAATATGGTTGGGTAGAGAAAACCGAAGGGTCAGATTTTCCGTGATCGCATGGGAATTGGCATAAAATACATCCCCGGCACCGGTCTTAAGGGTTAGTCTTCTGCTTATATCCACAGGTAGAGCAAGCCCAATCACCTTAACTTCCACCGACTTGGTGGTGGCCCACTCAAACGTAGGGCTGGCTACAAGCGTGGACACGCCATCTTCCACTACAGGCTGATCACCGATAGATTCCGGTAAACAGGAAGGTAGCATAGCAAGTAGGAGGAGGCCTACTATTCCATTCCAAAAATTTTTCATTGTCTTTTTCATTTCAAATGAGATTAATTGTTAGCTGTCGTTTAAATTATAATTCAAATATCACCAAGGTTTTAAATGGATTTGGATTTATTCGATCAACTGACCTGTGCTAGGGTTAAATGCCAACTATTTCGGGTTAAGATTTTTCCTTCCAAGGATTTTGGGTTGAATATATTGTTGGATAAGAATTAAAATTGGGGTTCGTTTTAGCCAAATATGGCTAATTCGGAAGGCCTAATTTTCTCCTAGTCTTATTTGAGGGATAAAAATAGGTAATAATTTTTGAGGAATAAAATTTAATTTTGTTTATTTAATTATTTTAATATTTTATTCTAATAAATAGCAATTTTTAGCTTATAAAATACGTTTTTATTAAACAGAAATGTTTTAACAGCATGTTATTGCTTTTTCCGGCACATTAAAAGTTGTTTGCAGCTATAGTTTTAAGACAAGTGAGGTGAACCAGATGTTGGATTAGGATATGGAACAAACTGGATTTCCCAAAACAAAAATTAACGGAATTCATTATATTTGCAGTTATTAAAAAAAAAATCTATGAAATCCCAAAAAACATTACACTTTATTCTAATTTTCACCTTGCTTTGGACTGCTTGTCAAGAAAAAACAACAGGACCCGGCAACGAATTTGATAAAATAGAGGTAGATTCCTTTGCGGTACATACAGAAAAACACATTATCAAAGTGGATACCCTCTATAGCGAACTGGAAAACCCTTGGGGCATGACCTGGTTGCCTGATGGCCGAATGTTGGTAACTGAAAAAAAAGGAGAAATCCTTATTTTTGAAAACGACGCTTTTACCGGACAGAAGCTTGAAGGTGTACCTGCCGTTCATGATGTCAGCCAGGCTGGCTTGTTGGATATCCAACTCCATCCAGACTATGAACAGAATGGCTGGATCTATATCGCTTATGCAAAACCTGTAGAAGGCGGCGGTGCCACGGCAATTATGCGTGCTAAAATTGAAGGCAACAGCCTGGTTCAACAGGAAGATCTTATCATTACTACTCCTGCCGTAGAAGGGGGGAGACACTTTGGGAGTAGGATAATTTTTGACAAAGACAATTTTCTTTTCTTCAGTAACGGGGAGCGGGGTGCCAATCCTGAAAACGCCCAAACCCTCAAAAATTCACATGGTAAAATCCACCGAATCCACGATGACGGGCGGATACCTACCGACAATCCCTTTGTAAACGAACCCGATGCTATTCTTTCTATATGGACTTATGGCAACCGAAACCCGCAGGGACTGGTCTATGATAAGGACAATGACCTGATCTGGGGCATCGAACATGGACCCCAGGGCGGAGATGAGATCAATTTGATCCAAAAAGGAAAGAATTACGGCTGGCCTGAAATCACTTACGGGATCAACTACGACGATACTATCATTACCGAAGACACGGTCAAATCAGGAATGGAACAACCAATCCATTTCTGGAGGCCCTCCATTGCCCCTTGTGGCGCAACCCTTGTCACCTCAGACAGATACCCCAACTGGAAGGGAAACCTACTGGTGGGGGCTCTCAAAAAACAGCATATCGCACGGGTAGAACTAAATGGCAAAACCTATGTCGGCGAAGAAAAGCTATTTCAGGATATCGGAAGAATAAGGTATGTCGGTCAAAGTCCTGACGGATATATCTATGCAGTCACAGAGGGTACCGGGTTATTGATAAAGCTAATACCACAAGGTTAAATCCCGCATAAAAAAACAAAAGCCCGACACACTGAATGTGTCGGGCTTTTATTTTTATAATCCAGGTCATTTCAAAAAGCAAACCGAATCGACAGGGCAACTTCATCGCCCCAAAACCCGGCATCGTTGGTCAAGTTAAATGCAGGCTTATAATCCAAAGATAAATTTATTGGGGCATCGGTAAAAATATAATCCAGCCCAATGATACCATCAATCCCTATCACAGTAGCCCCTCTAAAATCCTGACTCGCCCAGGGAGGATTTCTGTTTCCATTCCAGGATCCTATATGGGCCCCACCCCCATAAAACCACCTAAGTCCCCTTACTTCTGATATGTCCTTGTGTACTTCATAAAGACCAGTGATCACCAGTCCCTGCCAACGTGTATGCAGTATACCTTCCAGTGCCACATTCTCACGAATAAAGTGCTTTACAGTAAGTCCGTTACTAACCCCGGATCTAAGCCCTATTCCTGTGGAATAAGACTGTGCCTTTAATTCTGATGTAAACAAAATTGCCACAAAGGCCATTATGACCGCGATATATTTCTTTTCCATAAAAACTGACTTTTAGTTTACCTGTTATTGGTGAAAATTATGCTTTGATCCGGAAGGATACACCCATCCAAAAGGACATCGTGGTCTTCCCTGGGAAGAAAATCCGCTGCCGGAAAGTAAGACAAGCCTATTTTACGTACAACCCCTTTAACCGATCCGAAAAATTGATCGTAAAAACCTTTTCCATACCCCACACGGACCCCATTCAAATCAAATGCCAAAAGTGGTACGAAGACCAAATCGAGCTGTTGCTCCTCTCCCGTAAATAATGGATGCAACGGAACGGGCAAGCCAAATTTGTCTGTAGTAAATTCTGAATGTATATCTAAAGAGACGGTCCGCATGACTTTCAAGTCAAAATCTGTGACCGACGTGTACACCTGCTTTTGCAGGTTGAATAATTCCTGAATGATTGACCAAGTATTTATTTCATCCAGCTTCTCAATAGGTAAAAAAATATGAACATGTTCTATCCAGCCATTTTCTGACAGATAGCGTTTTGCCTGGTCGGCTATCTGCCTCGACAATTGCCGACGGCCCAACTCCCCAAGTTCCTCTCGTTTCTTTATATAATGGGACCGAATTTCCTCCTTAGTCCTCATCCTGTTCCAATACGGCAACACTGAAATCCAACGGATCAAGCTGCTGAATCAGTTGCTGGATAAAATCGGGATTTTCCAGGTAAAAATTCAAAAAATTCAGCTTTCGTTCTTGAGGCACACCACCCGGAAAGAGCCCATCCTTGATTTCTTTTAGCTGGCTGATAGCTGTGCTTTGCCTAACCTCTTCCGCCTGACGAAACTTTTTTGCGAGTTGCTCCAATATTTTCAGTCCACGGACTTTTGCTGCCTTTGTCGATGTTACCAAGGTGGGGTCATTTTTACCGGCAATTTCAGCTACCTGATCCATGAGTTTGTCCCAGACTTCTCTTTCTTTACCCAAACTGAGGTCAGTTTCAGCATGGTCTAAGGTGTAGGTGATACGCAACTTATCTAACGGTTTAAAGATATCGGCTGCTGACAAGCCCAGTTTTTTTACTTTTCTATTGAGCGCTTTGGGAACGATCACTGCGAAATTTCGGGGCATCACTGCGGGATAATCTACACTATAATAGTCGAAAACACGGGTAAGTTGAAACCAATAGGCCACCTCCGCAGGCCCACCCAAATAGGCTACATTGGGAAGGATATACTCCTGATATAACGGCCTCATCACCACATTGGGACTAAACCTTTCGGGAAACTGATCCAATTCCTCCAACAGCGCATCATGGCTCCATAGGATCTCTGTGTTCATTACCTGATAGGATCCCTCTATGAAAACGATCCGTTCTCTGAGTCCCTCTCTCAGATAGAAAAAATTTATCTCTCTTGGAAAAATCTGGGGCTTATATCCAAGCTTTTCCAGAATGTCGTTCTGTTCCTGAACCAGGGTATTGGCCCGCTGATGCAACATGTCATCTTTGATGACGGGAGCAAACAACGCTTTCAAGCTTGGATGATTGGCATCTACCACAACCAACCCTTCTTCACCAAACAGGTAATGTACATATTTACGTACAGCATCGGCCAAGGTATCCGAATTCCCATAGGCCTCCTTGAAGAAATCTGGGATAAACGGCATCTCCGCCATCAGGTTTTGTAACCCTTTATCAAGCGAAAATTCTCCCACAGCTCCCCTTTGCGCTGTTTCCCAGGAGTATTTTTTCCCATCAAACACAAAATGGTTGATCTCTTCAAAATCATGGTCTTCTGAAG
>JBBQXZ010000028.1:0-30334 GCA_038209145.1 Cytophagales bacterium
ATATCGACTTTGGGTATGATACTGGCTTTCTGTCTCATAATATCTTTGTCAGAAGGCGTAAAGCCATTTTCTTGGGAGATTTTTCCCAAAAGCCGGACGGTATTTTTGTCGGTACGCTTCTTTGAGGGGTTGTACTTATACTCAACTTGGTACTTGTAGTACATCCCGTTTATAAGCCGGATTTCGGTACGGGGTTCTTTGAAAGGCAAAACCCATTCTGGCAGATACATAAGCAAACTATTTAGGTTGTCTAATATCCGACAAAAAACCAACAAAACAAGCATTTTGTTGGTTTTTTGGCATTATTTCGATTAGACGGGGTAAAAGATAGCGGAGTTAGCGTTTAAACGTAAAAAAAGCAGCAGTAGCATTGTAAAAAATGATGCCCCTGCTTTTTTTTGAATAAAAGAGAAGAAAAAAATTGTTGCTCGTCAAATTTATTGGACAGTGAGGGTTTCAAAATACTTTCGCATTTAAGACATGGTGAAGGAAGTAATTACCATAAGTTGGCATAAGACCCATCCAATCTACCAAAACTGAAAGATTTTAAGGGAGATAGACCAATTATTTTTTTTATATTGGAAAGTCTGGCACATCAAATATCTCATAGAAGATATTTAAAGTGATATGTTTATTTTTTTTATAAATTTTGCACTTTTTGGACTGAAATACTCTTGTTTAACCAGATTATGCACAATTAAATGGAAAAAAAATTAAAAAAAAGATAGCAATTTAGATCTGGGTTCAAAAAAATTATTAATTTTAATGTTGGGTTTTTTTATCTCAAAATTGTAAAACATAATTAGCTATGAAAGAGAAGATTAATTCAAAAAACTTTCCTATCGTTTGCGTGGGCGGTTCGGCGGGTGGTCTGGATGCCTATACCCGTTTACTACAGAATATGCCAGCCGATATGGGTGTTGCCATCGTCATCGTTAATCATTTGAGAAATGTATCCACCCTGCTTCACGAGATTCTTCCGCGCTATACAGAGATGCCGGTTGAACTGATTACGGAAAGACTAATCATCGAGCCCAACCATGTGTTTGTAATTCCGCCACAGCGGGATTTACACGTCTTAAATGATGAGTTCCGCTTAAAGCCGATATCAAAGCCCAGGGGATGGCCCGATGTTATTACGGTTTTTCTTCGTTCCCTAATACAGAACTGGGACGGCAAACTTATTGCAGTCATTGTCTCCGGCTATGATGGTGATGGAGCAGAGGCAATGTGTGCCATAAAAGAAGTGGGGGGAATTACCGTTGCGCAGAAACCCGATACTGCTGGGCAGCCAGATATGCCGGAGAGTGCAATAGAAAGCGGATGTATTGATTATATCCTTTCTCCTGAGGATATCGCCAAAGAAATTATGCGGATTTCGGACATCCGGAAAACTGGAGGTTAGGATTGAATTTTTCACGAATGCTTACAATATGTGCAAGTCAATCCGCAGGGCAATAATTTCAAAAACCTGCTTGTCCAACCCGATTTTTTGTCCTTTTTTTCTATTTTTGCCTAGATCCATTTTTAACTTGTTGCACGATGCACACGCCAAAAAACCTGGAAATACGTCTACGATGCTGGATCACCCTGGATGGGGAGAAGTTTTTTGGTCCCGGCCGCATGCAACTTCTGATCGGAATCCAAGAGGAAGGATCCATCTCCAAAGCTGCCAAATCGATGGGGATGTCCTATAAGAAGGCCTGGGATATGATCAATGATTTGAATACCCGCGGACAGCAGCCTTATGTTTTGTTAAAAAAAGGAGGGGAAAAGGGTGGAGGCGCCGCGCTGACTCCCCATGCGCATCAAGTCATTGATCTATTTAAAGCGCTCAACACTGAACTCAAGAAAGTTGCCGACGCCGAGTCTCAACTGCTGGATCTGTTATAACTCCAAGATTCTTCAATCCCAACTATTGAAAACACCTCCTTTTTTCATACCTTTCGATATATATTGATTTATATATCGTATTACCATGCGAAAAAGGGCATTTTGGGCTATTTTCCTTACCATACTGGGTATTTCCGCATTGACATCATTTATCAATATGAAGTCGGAAAAGGGAACTCCCACACCATATTCCCTGGTCTATCCGGATTATTTTGGAAATAGAATTGAACTTCCGGCCGAAAATCCACTCACCAGGGAAGGTGTCGCTTTGGGAAGAATGCTGTTATGCGAACCTCTTTTATCCAAAAACCAATACCATTTCCTGTGCCAGCAGTTTTATAAAGGGAATGAGAAAAGATCCCAATGGAAAAACACTCGGAATTTCCCCCTGGGAAAAAGAGGCACTTGTTTCTTTTCTCTACGTATTGACAGATTCGATCTTTCTCCACAATCCTGATTTTCCAACCCCCATAATGATACAAACTAATTACGAACCTATGTTTTCCTTTAGGCCCTATTTTGCATCCCTGGCCCTATTTTGCCTGATTAGCCTTCTGTACGGCAAGGCCAAGGCCCAATCAGACTTTTTTTTCTCTGTCGATGGTGAAGTTACAAGCCCCATGAAATTCACACCAGAAATGCTCTCCACCATGACTACGCTGGAAGTCCAGGTCTCCAATAGAGACGGGGGTCAGGATACCTATACGGGCGTTCGGATTTCAGAAATCCTGGTATTGGCAGGAGCGACCTTAGGTTCTGAACTTCGGGGAGAAAACCTTGCCAAATACCTGTTGGTCGAAGCATTGGACGGTTATGAGGCTGTTTTTTCACTTTCTGAAATCGATCCGGAATTTACCGATCAGGTGAGTATGGTCGCCTTTCAGCTGAATGGACAACCCCTTCCTGTCGGGATGGGTCCTTTTCGAATTATCGTGCCTCATGAAAAGCGGCAGGCCAGATGGGTAAGAGAAGTCAAGGGATTGAAAATTCACTTCGCGGATAACTAATGAAATACCTTTCGAAAAATTCAAAAATAATGAACAAATTATTTTCTGTCTTTTTTATCCTAATCCTTCTTGGCCATTGTCAAATCGGATTTGGGCAAAAAAACGCCCCACCCATCCGGATTGCCGCTGCCTCAGACCTGAAATACGCCCTGGACTCCATCGTTGCGGTCTACCAAAAACAACATGCCGCCACCATCCAACCCATTTACGGATCTTCCGGGAAATTGTACGAGCAAATCCTTAACGGTGCCCCATTTGACATCTACCTTTCAGCAGATATCAGATATCCCGAAGAACTCAGTGAAAAAGGGCATACAGCCTCCGGAGTGTATCCTTATGGAGTAGGGCGACTCGTACTCTGGAGCAAAAGAATCAACACCGGAGAACGGGGTATGCAGGCTCTGAAAGATCCTGCGGTGAAAAAAATAGCTATTGCCAATCCCCGCCATGCACCCTATGGGGAACGGGCAAAGGAAGCCCTCATCCATTACGGACTCTTTGAAGGGCTTGAAAAACAGCTGGTTTTCGGTGAAAATATCTCCCAAGCGGCACAGTTCGTGACGACCGGTGCCGCGGATATGGGCATCATTGCCCTTTCAATGGCCCTTTCGCCGGCGATGCAGCGGTATACTTCAACTTACTACCTTATTCCGGAAGACAGCCACGTACCCTTGATACAGGGCGGAATTATTACCAAATACGGTGCAGGCAAAAATCCGGTGAATCTTTTCTTTGAATTTTTGAAAAGCGAAACTGCAGTTGCTATCTTACGGGCATATGGCTTTACAAGCCCCTAAAGAATATGTTGGAAACTGCCCCCTTTTATTTGACTGTCAAGTTGGCCTTTTTGACCACCATCATTCTATTTGTGCTTGGTGTTCCCTTGGGGTATTGGCTGGCCTTTAGCCGCTTTCGGGTCAAATTTATGGTAGAGGCACTGGTCAGTTTGCCCTTGGTATTGCCTCCAACGGTTTTGGGCTTCTACCTGTTGCTGGCCTTCAGCCCCGAAAATGCCTTGGGAAAGTTTCTGGATACCTATTTTGACCTTCGTCTTGTTTTTACTTTTCCGGGTTTGGTGGTAGCTTCGGTCATCTATAGCCTTCCTTTTATGGTGCAGCCCTTGAAGTCTGGCTTTACCTCCATCCCCAAAGCCTGGCTGGATGCCGCCTATACGATGGGGAAAAGCCGCCGGGTAACCCTTAGAAAGGTCCTGCTCCCCAACATGAAAAACGCCATGTTGACGGGAGGTGTATTAACTTTTGCCCATACTGTGGGGGAGTTTGGGGTGATCCTGATGGTGGGAGGCAACATTCCCAATGAAACGCGCGTCATTTCCGTTGCCATTTACAATGAAGTTGAGGCCATGAATTATGGCGTGGCCAACACCTATAGCCTGATTTTGGTGGGATTTTCATTTTTGGTGTTGATGGTCACTTATTTTATTAACCACCAAAAAAATTCACTCCTTACCTATGATTGACCTTCAGCTTAAAAAAAGATTAACTGGAGCGGGGGGGGACATTTTTCTCCAAATCGATTGTCAGATGCAATCCGGAGAGATCGTCGGCATCTATGGGCCGTCCGGAGCGGGCAAATCCAGTATTCTACGGATGTTGGCAGGCTTGATGGTTCCGGATCAGGGATTTATCCAGGTGGGAGAGGAGGTATGGTTAGATACCAGCAAGGGCATAAACCTGCGCCCCCAACACCGAAATATAGGCATGGTGTTTCAGGAATATTCCCTGTTTCCCAACATGACTGTGCTTCAAAACCTGGAGTTTGCAATGGAAAAAGGGGCCGATAGAAAGCTAACCAAGGAAATGTTGGAAATTATCGGCATGCGGGAGTTGGCGGATCAGCGACCTCAGCTGCTTTCCGGAGGGCAAAAACAACGGGTAGCACTCGCCCGGGCCATGCTTCGGCAACCCAAACTCCTGCTACTGGACGAACCGCTCTCTGCCTTGGATAGGGAAATGCGCAAAAACCTGCAGCAATATATCCTGCAGTTTCACCGGGACTTCCACCTGTCTACACTGATCGTGAGTCACGACGCAGCGGAAATCACCCGCATGAGTGAACGCTTGTGGGTGTTGGAAAATGGAAGTTTCGTTTATGATGGGGAGTCAAATCTTTATTTTACGTAAAAGCCGTTCAATTTTTCATCCGGATTTGAATAATGAATGCGGATATAAAAGTAAGTCCAGCGATAACGATTATCGGAGCTTCCAAGCCTAGCTTATCTGCCAAAATCCCGGTCATCATAGCCCCTATAGCATAGCCCAAATCCCGCCACAACCGGAAAATGCCAATGCTCTCAGCCCGGTCCTGGGGGTGGGTATTTTCAGCTACCGCAGCCAAAAATGCGGGGTAAACCAAGGCGGTGCCCCAACCCAGAAAGATGGAAAGAAAAATAAAATGAATCCTGCTTTCAGCCCAGACCAAAAAGAGCAGCGCAATGCTTTGGAGAATCATGCCAATAAACAATAATTTTTTCTTGGGAAAAATATCCGCCATTCTACCCGTGAACAGTTGACCCATTCCCCAAACCGCAGGGTAAATGGCGGTAATAATACCAATTTGTTTTAGGTCAAATCCCCTGGATGCCAGAAGTATGGGGAAAAGACCCCAGACCATGCCGTCATTGAGATTATTGATGGTGCCAGCTTGAGTAACGGATCCCAAATTTCTGTTTTTCCAAGTCGTTTCCCAGAAGATTTGCTGCATTCGGGGGATCTTGGATGGAGTGTTCGACTCTTTGGCCAAATGGTGTCGGGTATCCCTTACCAAAAAAATGCTACTGAGTAAGCCGGAAACAACGAGACCAATTCCCAGATAAAACGGATAAGGCCTAATTCCCCATTCAGCGGCAATATATCCGGTGAGAAATGCGATAAGTGCTACCGACATATACCCCACCGATTCATTGAGGCCCATAGCCAAGCCACGTTGTTTTTCGCCCACCAGATCGATTTTCATGACTACCGTACTGCTCCAGGCCAAGCCCTGATTGATGCCAAGAAATACATTTGCCAGGATTACCCATTCCCAAGTAGGTGCATACATCAAAAGTAAAGGAATGGGAATGGCAACTACCCACCCGATTACCAGAAGCTTCTTCCGACCAAGTTTATTGGCAAATGTGCCGGCAAAATAGTTGGTGATAGCCTTGGTTACTCCAAAAACAACAATGAAGGAAAGAATGGCCGTTTTGGCTACCATACCGAACTCCTCCGTAGCCAACTGGGGGAGGATGGATCGCTCCAAGCCCACCATGCCACCCACAAATCCATTGACGATGACCAAGAGCAAAAACTGCTGCCAATTTTCCTTAAGCCCTAACTTTACTCCTTGCTTTTCCATTTACCTTCCCATTCCTATATAGAAGGGCAAAATTCCCAAATGAAAAAGGCAATTCCTTTAACAATTGTTAAATTATCATTTCAAAGCCGACCTGATTCGGCTCAGGCTTACTTGGGTGATGCCAAGGTAAGAGGCGATGTGTTTTAAAGGAATACGCTGAATGATGCGGGGTTTCTTAAGCAGGTCAAGATACCTTTCTTCGGCGGTATGAAATTGGAGGCTTTCCATACGATTCACCGTCTCCACATATCCGGCTTCAAAGATCAATCTGAAAAGCCGTTCAATTTGAGGAAATTTATCATAACGTTTAAAAAGACCTGGCACCTGAATGGCAACAATTTCACTGTCTTCCAAAATGTGGATGGCCTTCTTGGAGGGACTTCCGGTGAACAGACTCTCAACCCGAGCTACGATGTTGTTTTCAAAGGCAAAATACTCGGTAATGTCTACCCCATCTTTATAATAGAAAATTCGGGCAATTCCTGACTTGATGTAGTAAATTGTCTTACAGGTATGTCCAAAAGGCTGTAAAAGGTCATTCTTTGGAACGAATAGTTCCGTACAAATTTCTTTCATGGCTTCCCTGGATTCCCGGTTGAGGATATTGAATTGGTCAAAGTATCGAAAAAGTTCGTCCATTGCTACAGCTCATTCACATAATCCTGCAAATAGGCAAAAACAGCAGTTAGTTCACCATTTTCCGTTATTGTAGCCTGGCGGATGACGGTGGAGTCTGGCACAAAGAATTCGGGGATTACTTGCTCACTCAGCTGCCTGCCAAAATCTTCCGATGCATCCCTGGGTAATTCGCAGGGAAGGTTGTCGATGGCCATCACGGAGATGCTGTTTTGCTTGCCAAAGGCGGACAACTCCTCAAAGCGTTCCCTATCGATGTCGTATACCGGATCTGCCAGCGTTGATGGCCGGATGGTGGTCGGGATTGATCCTTCTATGTCGCAGGTAATGTCCGCAATGACGGAAATGTTGAAGTCTGGGCTGGCTATTTCGGCGGCTGTAAACAATATGGGAGCATGTGGATCCCAATAGGCTGCGGCAATCAGTATATCGCTGACTTCGGTATAAGGGGTAAAACACCCTTCATAGCGTTGGGGAAAATCATAAAATTCCTGTAACTCAAACCCGCCATCCGTCTTGCGCTGATTGTATTCGGCCACCCCCAATTGGGCAAAAACCGGCTCATCATAGTAAGCATGCAAATAGTCATCCGGGGATACCCGCTGAATACCAACGGCTTCCATGATTTCCAAGACGCCTTCGGCTACTTTTCCGTCGCCGGTGATTACGATTTTGATTGGCGGTAGTTCGACCTTAGTTAGTTCTTCCATCAGTTCACCCACATCGAAGCAGGCATGAGCCCGCTTTAGCGTGTAGAGACCGGACTTTATCCCATAGGTCCAGAGACTGTTGTAGGCACCGACCAATCCGGCCCAGCGCCCAAAAGCTACCACCCGCTGCCCGTTACTGCCTTTCAGCGCTTCATAGTCAATCAGTCGGATATCCCGGTGGAGGATTTCTTGCAGAAGTTGCCGGTTATAGGGTTGTTTTTTAAGGGTATGGGAAAAAAAGAAGTAGGTTTTGCCGGGAATCAATTCGGGTATAGGAACTTCTTTTACCCCCATCAAGATATCGCAGTCCGTCAGATCTTCACTGACCTCAATGCCTATGGAGGCGTATTCTTCATCGGTGAAACAACGGTCATTGCTGGGTGCCACCTTGAAGACGAGTCTGTTTTCATAATACATCTGTAGGTGAATCAACTGCTTTGGGCTGAAAGCTACCCTTTTGTCAGTGGGGACTTTGTATTCTCTGATCAAACCTATTTTCATAAACCCGTATTTTTATGCACCTTTGCGATTCATTTCAAGTACCATGCCTTATTTGTATTTGTTTATAGGTTGGATGCTCTATTATGGCATTCACAGTTACCTTGCAGCCCTGAATATAAAAAGAATAATTCAAGGTATCATGGGCAGCTCCTACAAATGGTACCGGTTGACGTACAGTTTGGTGTCATCGTTAGGCATTTTGGCAATTCTTTTTTATTCGGGAGCCATAACTCCCCTATACCTGCTGAACCCAACGGACGGACTTCAATACGTCGGCTATATGCTGGCTACCTTCGGTACCATTCTTTCCGTAAAGTCCATGAAAGGAATTTCTGTCAAGCATTTTATAGGTTTGATTCCTCACGATGACCTGAAGGAAAAAAATGGGCTGGTGCTGGACGGCCTTTATCGGTGGGTAAGACATCCGCTGTACGCTGCATTGATTCTGATCTTTCTGGGGTATTTCTTTTTCCTTCCCACACTGGCGTCTATGGTTCACCTGATCGCCCTGCTGGTTTATTTGCCTACAGGGATTTATTTCGAAGAGAGAAAACTCATTTCCATTCATGGACAAGCATATATCGACTATCAAAAAGCGGTATCACCCCTGATCCCGACCAAAAAACCATGACAGAACTGATTATTTACTGACTTTTCTGAAAGCCCATTTGATCTTGGCCTCTATGAATTACGAAAAAATAAACGCAGATAAGGAGCGTGACTTTCATGAAAAGAATATCTGGAGGTTAAAGGCTTTGGTTTACCTGTCTATTTTTGGTTTTCTTTCACGAATAGGTAATAAAGAATAACCTTTACGAAATCACAATCTAATGCCGTTTGGTTAAGAAGTGAATCCCGCATAGTTTAAATTTAACAAATCGCTTTGTTTAGCCTAATAAACCAAAAGTTAAATTGAATAGAAAAGCTGGAAGGTCTTGTCTAAACCACCATTGAAACACATTTTATAGACCGTCTTGATATATTCTATGAAAAGACTTTTTTACGATATTTCAGCATATTTATCTGTTTGGATCTAAAAACTATTGATTTAATTTCTATTTTTATTTCGGAAAAAATTTTTCAATATTTTTTTTCAACCTGCTGTAGCATTTCTTGGGTTCCCTTCGTCTCAACTACAAATAAACTGACCCATTTATGAAAAATGTAGTATTGCTTTACGTGATGATCCTACTCACGGGCTTTTCTTGTGAGGATCAACTATTGGGAGAAACTCCCGGGACCTGCATAGATCCCGCAAAAATCAAGACAGATGTGGCATGCATTATGGTTTACAAGCCGGTATGCGGATGTAACGACCAAACCTACGGCAACAGTTGCGAGGCCGCCAATGCCGGCGTCAAAACTTGGGTAGAAGGGGAATGCCCTGGATGACAAAAAGTGGTGTTTTTTTTGTTTCCATCCTGACTGACTACTGCCTACCTGGTAGCTTGTCTTTTCAGGATGGATTTTTTATTTTGCATCTATAATAAGAACCCAGTCGTGCCCTTTTTCTCCGGAGGTTGGGGCTGTTACCGAAAGATTTGCCGTGTAGGGCTTCCTTTCAGGTTTGTGGAGGTATCCGGTACGGGGGTCATACCAGGAGAGCTCAAGTTGTTGTCCTTTTAAGTCAGCCAAGTTAAGATCCACAGATTTGCCCGTGGGGAAATACACCAAGGCATATTTTCCGGCTTCATCCCTCGTGGCAGCTACAAAGTGATGGTCGTCTTCCTGAGGGGTGAGGACCATGTGCATGTCGGGTATGCGGGTAAGAAATGGCCTCGACAGCATCAGCTTTTTGAGGTGCTGAACTTGGTTTGCCATGGGTAGATCCAAGGCCACCTTCCAAGGCCGTAAAGGGGTATTGACGGGAGAACGATCAGTGGTGTACATCTGCCAAACGGCATGGCAGCCATACGTCTGCCCAAAGGCACCGGCGAAGACATTCCAATACATGATGCGTCGTATATCGTCGGGAATGCTGTACCCAAGGTCTTTGGCGTTGAAGCAGTTTGGATGATCTTCATAGAGGGGTTCACCGTCCAGCGTAGGTTTGGTTGGACTCAGGGCATAGTCATGCGCAATGATTTTGTAGGTCGCCTGATTGGGGCAGTGGCCCGTTTGGTGCATGTTGAAATCCAGCCAGGGATCTTGGTGAAACCAGTTGCTGGAACCTCCCGGTTTTGCGGGTTGTGGATGAAAGGTCATCAACGCTTTGTCATGCCCACCTACCCCTGATGCAACACCCTCAGCCATATTTCTCCAAATAGCCACGTCATCAGACCCTTGGCGGGGATTCCGGTCTCCACCGATGATCCAAATGATAGAGGAGTGATTCTTATACCGGTTGCCAATCCATTCACCAAAGGTATTGGCATTTTGCACAGTAAAGATTTCAGGTCCCGATCCCCAGTTATTTTTAAACACTTTATCCCCCCAGGTAGGCAAAAGGGCGATGTATATCCCCCGCTTAGCGGCTTCCTCAATGACAAAATCCACATGATCGAAATAGGCAGGATTTGGGCGGGTGGGATCGTTGTCGAAAAGCGGAGTATCCCCGTAGGAATTAGGGGTTTGGATGCCGTCAATTTCCGCCAAGGCCACAGCTTGTACCACATTGAATCCCTGGGCGGCCCTTTTGTCCAAATAATAAATCACCTCTTCGCGGTCACATCGGTGAAAGAGTTCCCAGGCTGTATCCGCGAGCCAAAAGAAAGGTTCTCCGGAGGAAGTCACCAGATAACGCTGATTGTCGGAGACCTTGAGCCTGGGCAACTGGGCGTAAAGCGGGGAGAATAAGAGAAAAAGGAATAGGAAGGAAAACAGCTTCGTGTATTGGGGAATGTACATCATGGAGATTATTCAGGTTTGCAGTCGATACCAAATATAATAAAAAGTCTTTTGGCAAAAAAACTACCTCTTTGTTATAATCCAAGAGGTAGTTCCCAATAGGTTTGTTTTTATATTAAACGCCTACCTTCTCAAATTCACTAAAAAAGAAGCCTCCTTCAAGGGCGGCGTTATCATCCGAGTCGGAGCCATGCACGGCATTGGCTTCGATGGAAGTGGCATATAGCTTACGGATAGTGCCTTCGGCAGCATCAGCGGGATTGGTGGCACCGATTAATTTTCTGAAATCAGCTACCGCATTATCTTTCTCCAAAACAGCGGCTATGACAGGGCCCGAAGACATGTAGGCGCAAAGATCCTTATAAAAAGGCCGCTCCTGGTGTACGGAGTAGAATTTTCCGGCAGCATCGCCCGTTAGCCTGGTTATTTTCATAGCGACCAGTTTGAAACCTGCCTCTTCAATCATTTTCAAAATTGCCCCTGCATTTCCTGCCCCAAATGCATCCGGCTTTATCATGGTAAACGTTCTGTTTGTACTCATTTCTAAAATTTTATATTGGTTTGAATAAGGGCAAAATTAACGCTTTTCGAAGAAACTTCTAAGAAATCGGGTTAATTGTCCGCAATCCACTTGAAAAGAAGGGTTTGGAACATATTGGGAATTTCGAAAAATTATGTAGAACTTTGCACGCTCTGTGTTAGAAAAAGCACGTTGGTTAATTTATACCCATGCAAAATATAGATCTATTTAAAGAACAGATTTCTTCCTCTTCTCCCAAAAAGATCGTTATAACTACCCACCACAAGCCTGATGCCGACGCCCTTGGTTCATCTCTGGGACTGGCTAACTATCTCAAAAAGAAGAACCATTCGGTAACGGTTATCTCTCCGTCCGACTATCCTTCTTTTTTATACTGGATGAAGGGTAATGATGAGGTAATTAATTTTGAAGGGCCAGGTAAGGAGGAAATAGCCAAAGAACTGATCCAGGATGCAGATCTAATATTTTGTTTGGACTTTTCATCCCTTAAGCGCTTGCTAGGCATGGGAAAATACGTTAAAGCATCCAAGGCGATTAAAATAAATATTGATCATCACCAGGATCCGGAAGATTTTGCTGATTTCAGTTATTTAAGTACGGATGCAGCGGCTACTTGCGAATTGATTTATGACCTGATCCATCAGATCGGGGATATTGAATTGCTGGATCAGGATATCGCCGAATGCCTGTATGCCGGCATTATGACGGACACGGGAGGATTCAAACACCCCAATACCACCAAAAATGTTCACTTGGTCACTGCCGAGCTAATTGCGCTCGGTGCGGACAATTCTAAAATTGCCCGATTGATCTATGACACCAACTCCCTGAATAAATTGAGATTCTTGGGGTTTGCCTTAACGCGTAGGTTAAAGATCTTGGAGGAATACCATACCGCCTATTTTTCAATCAGTAAAAAAGACCTGAGAAAATACGCCTCTCAGACAGGAGATACGGAGGGATTGGTCAATTATGCCCTTTCTCTGGACGGAATAAAAATCGCTGCCCTCTTTACAGAGCGAAAAGACGGCGTGAAAATCTCATTCCGGTCTGCCGAAGAGGTGGAGATCAACAAATTTGCAGCTACTTTTTTTAACGGGGGCGGCCATAAGAATGCCGCTGGGGGCATATCAGAACTCACATTGGAAGAAACAGTGGAAAAATTCGAACAACTAATCAAAGAAAATCAACATACCTTATACAATCAATTAGAAATCATCAATGAAAAAAATCAATAACCTTGTATTAGCCGCAGGCATTGTTCTTGTCAGTGTGGCTGTTTCGTCTTGCAAGAAAACACAAACTACTTCGGACGGAATTGAGTATACGTATATCAGTGAGGGTAAAGACGTCACCAAAGACGGTCACTATGTGCTGTATAATTTCGTGGCGAAAACCAGTAAAGATTCCGTTTTTATTTCCAGTTATGACCAGCCCATCCCGCCATACCTCCAGCACCTGGACAGTGCGGACGCCCAGTCTGGTATTGATGAAATATTCTTGAATCTTAAAAAAGGAGACAGCATCCTGGTAAGTTCCAAGGCCAGCAAAATCTTTGGCCCCAACCTACCCCCTTTTCTTGACAGTGCGGAGAATGTAACCATAGCTATTGGCGTTGTGAATGTAATTGAAGAAGAGGTTTTTCAGGATTACTACAATGACTTGATGGCTGCACAGCAGAAAAAGCAGGAAGAAAATGCCCAAAAGCAATTGCAGGATGACATCGAAACCATCGAGAAATATATTTCTGAAAATAATTTGCAGGCTACCAAGACAGAATCAGGTCTTTTTTACGTCATAGAGAAGGATGGTACCGGCGACCAAGTGGAGCAGGGAAATACCATCTCTGTTGACTATACCGGCTATGTATTGGATGGAACCGTGTTTGATACGAGTGTTGAAAGCCGCGCAAAGGAAAGCAATACCTTCACCGAGGGCAGGGATTATGAACCCCTATCTTTCCCTGTTGGTCAAGGACGTGTGATTCCAGGTTGGGATGAAGGGTTGCAGTTTCTGAAAAAGGGCTCTGTGGCAAAACTACTCATTCCTTCTCCATTGGCTTATGGGCCTTCACAGCGCTCAGAAGTTATCAAAGCCAACTCCATTTTGGTTTTTGACGTAGAAGTAACAGATGTTCAAAAATAAATGCCGACTTCCCCGGCAGGTTCAGTAATCAATGAGGTAATTATGAAAAAAATCATTTTAAATCTTCTGGCATTTTCAGCCTTGGCAGTAGCCATTTCTTGTGTGTCGGAGGAAGAAAATCTCGAAGTTATCTTTGAGCAGGACAAGAAAAAAATCGAAACCTTTGTGCAAAACTTCGATGTGGAGCATAGAAGGGAAACCGTCGGGGAATCGGGAGTTGTTTTGTTGATTACAGAAACTAACGATACGGGCAGACTGCCCGAGACCAGGGACACGATACGGGTAGACTACACCGGGTATCTTTTGGACGGAACCGTATTTGACACTTCTGTCAAATCTGTTGCCGAAGACGAAGGAATGTTCAATCCAAACAGGCCCTATGAACCATTTCCGGTTATATTGGGGATTTCCCGTGTAATCGTAGGTTGGCAAGTTGCCCTATCCCGCTTACGGGAAGGCGAAAAAGCAACTGTCCTTATCCCCTCATTCTACGGTTATGGAAGAGATGGTAATGGCCCCATTCCCGCCAATACGGTTTTGGTATTTGACATGGACGTAGTTAGCGTCAGGGGTCCGGAATAAAAAAATAAACTCATGAAAAAATCCAGTATTGCTGTTCTGTTTTTTGTGCTGATTCTTGCTGTTTCCTGTGATAATCAGATGGGTGGGTTTGGTGCACCGATGTATGATAGAGAAGGGAATCTCGCCATAGATCGGGTACGAATAGCTGAATACCTAGAAACTGCTCCATATGACAGCCTTTATCGGGTACACGATCCTGCCACTGGCGTAGTGTTGATCGTTCAGGAGGAGGGAGAAGGCTCCAGACCCCGTTTCGGTAATGTTGTTTATACCAATTATACCGGAAGTCTAACGAACGGAACTGTATTTGACACGAACCTGGAAGACGTGGCAAGAGCCAATGACATTTATAATGAAGCTAGAAATTACGACATTTTCACTTTTTTTCTTGGCCAGCCAGCAAGTCAGGGAGGTGCCATTGAAGGGTTTTCCCAAGGATTCCGAATGATGAGAAGTGGCGGAAAAGGAGTGATAATTATACCATCCCCCTTAGGCTATCAAGACAACCCAAATCTTCCAAGCATCCCGGAAAATTCCATATTGTTGTTTGAAGTGGAGTTGTTGGGATTTGATTGACAGAAAATATTAAGATGAATAAAGGGAAAGATAGTTATTATCTTTCCCTTTATTCATTTTACCCAGGTTACTTTGTCTGCTATGGGGGAGCGTTTTCCCAGAGGCCATCTATCAGATGCAGGCTTGGCAACATAGAAGAATCCCATCAGTTTATCTGCTTCCCCCAGTCCAAAAAAACCCTTAGCTTCTGGCCAAAAAGTGGGGCCACCAGTTCCCCAGTATGCCGCAAGCCCTCTGGCACTGGCAGTCAAATACATATTTTGGACTGCCATGGCCACTGCGGCCACTTCCTCCATCTCTGGAAGATTGGCTTTCAAGTCCCGTTTCATCCCGATGGCAATGATATGGGATGCCTTCAGGGGATTCTCCCTTAACTTGGTATAGGTGGCTTCTATAAAATCACCGCTTTCTTCACTCCGCTTTTTATAAAGGTCAGCCTGGAAATCCGCAAATTTCTTCAATCCTTCCCCACTGTAAACCACAAAACGCCAAGGTTCTGTCAATTTGTGAGTGGGCGCCCAATTGGCATTTTCCAATAGCTCCGAAATAATGCTTTCATCCACCGGGTCATTTTCCTTGAACTGCGCCACAAACATGGAACGTCTGTTGCGGATGATTTTGTTTACTTCTTCTATATTGAATATGGGTTTGTTCATCATATCAACTTGTCGTTATTTTTAGGTCAAAAGCAAATGGAGCGTCATTATCGTTCCCTCAACCATCAATACTTCATGCCCAATTTAATCCCGCCATAGAAATTCCGGGTAGGAGCTGGCTGGAAAAAACGGCCACCGAAGGCATTGAGGTCATTACCTAGACTGTAGCTTTCGTTGAGCAGGTTTTCTACACCAGCGTAGATTTCCATGTTCCATTTAACGCCTAGGTTGCTCCGCCAGCCCATGCGTGCATTGACCAAATTATAGACGTCCTGATAAATGGTATTGGCGTCGTTAAGGGGGATTTCATCCACGTATTGGTGGGTGAAATTAAGATAAATGCCTGGTTTGGTACGTATGTCCACCTGGCTGACCAGTGTGTTTGGGGCTACACCGGTGACGTCATTGCCAGAGAAATCATTGGACCCTCTGCTGAAATCACTAAAGGTGAAATAATGGCCGGTAAAGGAATGGGTTACTTTTACCTCCTGCACAAAAGTCAGTTGGTTGCGGATCACGGCATAATCCAACATGGCTTCAATCCCTTTTTGGTCGGTTGCACCGGCATTCCTAAATAAGACCACGCCCTGTTCGTTGGTAAAGGTGGTGATGGTTTGGTCCAGTTTGAAATAAAAGGCCGACACATCCAAGTTTACCAGTCCCTGCTTATAGCTTCCCCGATAACCTACCTCGTAATTGATCCCTTTTTCTGCCTCCAAACCCAAGTTGATAGAGCCCTCATTGGTCCTTACTTCATCTATGGTGGGAGGAGAAAATCCGGAACTGATGCTACCATGTACGGCCGACGTTTCATTTAACTTGGCTGAAAGCGCAATCCGGGGAACGATCACCGGGTCAAAGCGGCGGTTGGCAGCCGATGGTATCCCCCGTCGTGCATCTATGTTTCTTGTAATATCGAACTTGGAAAAATTTTGGCTCAATCCGATAGTAAACAATAATTTTTCGCTCAGTTCGGCTTCTACCTGCTGGAACAGAAAAGCTGTGGTCGTGATCAGGTCATCACTGAAACGTATGGTGTCAGCAACCCCGTTTCTATTTCCGAAATTTTGGGCGGCAGTTTTGGACAGTTGATATTCCCCGCCCCCTATAAGCCTGATCGGTATATTGGCCAAACTCCCATCATAGGTAAAGCTGGTTCTACCCCCGTAACTAAATTGAGTCTCT
This sequence comes from Cytophagales bacterium, assembly GCA_038209145.1. GTDB lineage: Bacteria > Bacteroidota > Bacteroidia > Cytophagales > Cyclobacteriaceae > Lunatibacter. Next base: position 16,640 of record JBBQXZ010000028.1, read on the forward strand.
TTCTTATAATCCAGGTTAAATGGGTTTTCGAAATCCACAGTATTGATATAAACTGAGGTTTTGTTAAATGTCCTGGGACTAAAGCGAAATTCCTGACCCAGGGTTCCATACATGGATTTTTGAGAAATGGAGGCATTTTGTGATGCCGATCCCGGTCTTGCCTGTCTTGGGTTTTCTTCCAATTGTGCGGCAGTCAAGGCTCCCGGCAGTTCGTAAAACAAATCGGAATAAAGCAACTGTGTGGTTATCTTTTGCTTCTCTGAGGGCTTGAATTGCCCTGCAATTTGAAATACTTCGCGCTCCATGGCAGTATGGTCCCGGTATCCTTCCGCTTTTTGGTTGGCGTAGGAGGCACTGATTCCCCCATTTTCCAGTTGCTGTTCGATCCCGATCCGGTATCGCATCATCCCGAAGTCTCCCACGGAAAAATCCGTACTGATCCGGTTTTGATCTATCTGCTGCTTGCTGGTAAAACTGATGACTCCGCCGTTTCCTGCTCCGTAGATGCTTCCTGCTGGTCCCTTGATAATTTCGGTGTTTTCGATGTTTGAGAGGTCTAGGATATTGAGTGGTGTAGTTCCGTCAGCAGCTGTGAATGGAATGTCATTCCAGTAGACCTTGGTATTTCTGACACCAAAAGGAGAGCGCAGCGAACTTCCCCGGATAGAAACACGATACGACCCAGGAGCCCTTTCTTCCACCCGTATGCCCGGTTTTGTATTAAAGGCATGGACAATGGATGTTTCATTGAACCGATACAGCTCACTCTCGGAAACGCGGGAGATCGCCGCAGCCTGCACCAACAGCGGCCTTTCCGTTTGGAAAGAGGATACGACCACTTCAGATAGGGTGTTGTCTATATGCTCCATTCTGACAATAAGTTCTCCATTTGTCGGAACTGTCAGTGTGATACTCGTAAATGCAACATGGGTGAATATCATTTCCGTAGGTCTTTCCCTGAATACCTGTACTTCTCCTTCTTCATCCGTCACAAAGCTCTGTTGGTTGTTTCCCTTAATAAGCACATATGGAATGGGTAGGCCTGTATTGGAATCCACCGTCCGGATGGTGGTCTGCGCCAGTACACACAAGGGTAGGAAAAGAATGGCAATTGTACAAATTATTTTCATCGATTTATAAGGGGTTAGCCCGTTGAGCAGGTAGATATTATACCGCAAAATTAATTTATTTTTTTAAGTGGTACTTACCGATCAAAGAAAGGTAATGTATTTTGTCAAAAAACCCATAACTTGACCACCTAATCAAAGAAGCAAAAATCAACCATGGATAGAAGGATAGCCTTAAAACAATTGGCATGGATAACAGGGGGAGTTATACTGATACCTTCTTGTGATTTTACCCAGGAATCTGTCTTAGAGGCGTATCAAAAGCTTCAGGTAACAGCTTCACAGCGAGAAACATTAAGCCAGGTCACCAATACGGTGTTTCCGGGTGTAAAACTAAAAAAGGCGGATGAAGTAGGCCTTCCCGACTTTGTATTGATCATGGCCAACGACTGTCTTCCTGAGTCAGAACAGGAGCAGTTCCTGGCCGGACTTAAGGGATTTGAAACCTTTACCAAAAAAGAATTCGGCAAAACATTTAAAAAAATGGACGCTGATGAGGCAGCTGAGGCTTTCAGGAACATTATGGCTATGGAATCAGAAGAAAATCCAGATCTCGCTTCCACCAAAGAATTCTTGGGCATTACCAAGAGATTTTCCCTTCAAGGTTACCTGACCTCTGAATATTACATGACTGAAATAATGCCTTATAAAATGATCCCGGGTGGATTTAAAGGCAGTAAACTCATATCCGAATTAGAACGAATCAATCCCAATGGCTAACCTTAATATTCAACATAAAAAAGAAAATACCTTCGATGCTATCGTTATCGGCTCCGGAATGAGCGGCGGCTGGGCAGCCAAGGAACTAACCGAAAAAGGGCTAAAAACACTGGTACTCGAAAGGGGCAAATCCGTAGAACATATCAAAGATTACCCAACGACTAACTTGCATCCGTGGGAATTTGAGCATCGGGGGAATATCAACGAAGATGTTCGAAAAGAAAACCCTATAATTAGCCGATGTTATGCTTTCAGGGAAGATGCACAGCATTTTTTCGTAAAAGACACCGAACATCCTTACATCCAGGACAAACCGTTTGACTGGATCCGGGGCTATCAGACAGGTGGAAAATCCCTCTTGTGGGCCAGACAGGTGCAGCGCTGGAGTGATTTTGATTTTGAGGGACCGGCCAGAGATGGTTTTGCCGTAGATTGGCCAATACGATACAAAGACCTGGCACCTTGGTACAGCCATGTTGAAAAGTTTGTTGGGGTCTCCGGTAATATGGACGGCCTGCCAAACCTGCCCGATGGGGAATTTCTGCCGGCCATGGAATTGACTGCCGTGGAGCAGTATTTCAAAACCCATGTGGGTGCGAATTATCCCGGCAGGGACATCATCATCGGACGATGTGCCCATATCACCGGCAATGCCGAACACTACGCCAAGCAGGGTCGGGCGCTTTGCCAGCACCGAACACTTTGTCAGCGTGGTTGTCCCTTTGGCGGATATTTCAGTAGCAATTCCTCGACCCTTCCCTGGGCCATGAACACAGGCAACCTTACCCTGAAAAATAATGCCGTCGTTCACTGCATTCTCTACGACGAGCAAAAAGGCAAAGCTACGGGAGTTCTGGTAATAGACGCGCTGACTTTGGAAACTACTGAATACTACGCGGATATAATCTTCCTCAATGCCAGTGCATTAAATACAAACTTGGTCCTCTTAAACTCTACGTCTTCCCGCTTTCCGAATGGATTGGGAAATGACAATGGGCTCTTGGGTAAATTTGTGGCCTTTCACAATTACCGGGCGGGCGTATCTGGCGAATATGAGGGGTTAACGGAATACACCACAGAAGGCAAACGCCCAAATGGTGGATACATTCCCCGCTTCAGAAACGTACAAAAGCAGGAAACAGGATTTCTACGCGGGTATGCGGCTGGCTTCAGTGGCAGCCGAAGTATCCTTACCGATCATTCTGACATTGGAGAAAACCTGGAAAATAGCCTGCTAAGTCCAAAATTTGGTACCTGGCGGGTGGGCTCCCACATGATGGGAGAGACCATTCCCAAGGAGGAAAGCCAAGTTAGCTTGGACCCAAATCAGAAAGACGCCTGGGGTATTCCACAGTTAAAAGTATCCATCGACTATGATCAGAATGACGAGGCGATGATTACCGATTACCTGGAACAAATGACCGAAATGTTTGAATCCGCCGGATTTAAAAATATCCGTACCCGTGATGACAAAAGAGCTCCAGGACTGGATATCCATGAAATGGGAGGAGCTCGAATGGGGAATGATCCCAAAACCTCTGTCCTGAACAAGTGGAATCAGTTGCATGCCTGCTCCAACGTTTATGTCACAGACGGTGCCTGCATGACCTCTACCAGCACTCAAAATCCATCCTTGACCTACATGGCTATGGCGGCACGGTCTGTGGATCATGCGATTCGGGAAAGCAAATCTTAGACACAAACAATCAAAAATAAAGGCCTGCCTGATCTAAAGATTCTGGCAGGCCTTTAAGTTTGATAGCCATGGATTAGTGTTGATGGTGTCCATCGGGACCATGTGCATGGCCGTGTTCTAGCTCAATCGGTTCCGCCTCTCTGATACCGATTATCTCACCTTTAAAATAAAGGTCCAAACCTGCCAAAGGAGAATTAAAATCCATCAGAACACCCCGGTAATCAATTTTTAAAATCTCACCACGCATTTGTTTCCCCTGATCATCCTGCATGGGAACTACATTGCCCACCTTCAGGAGATGTCGCTGTTTTTCACCGTTTTCCTTGAAGGCAGATTTGGGCAAAATTACTTTTTTAGATTCATCGTAGTCCCCATAACCATTAAGGAAATCAATAGCCACCTCAAAGGTATCTCCTACTCCGGATTCAGCCATCGCCTCCTCCAACTTGGGCAATATATTATGGGCACCAAAAAGAAAGGCAAAGGGTTCGGAAGCTTCCACTTTCTCGAAAAACTCTTTCCCGTTTTCTCCATCATCCACGTGAAGTTCATACACGATAGAAACTATTTTATTTTTTTCAGCAATCATCTTTAAATCCGTTGGCATTAAGTCACCAAAATTAAGGGATTTTGGCTGTAATTTACAATGCTTATTGCTTTTTGGACAAATAGGCTTCCTGGTAAGAGGACCAGATTTCATATATGGGATTGCCCGTTGAACTCATGCCACTGTGATGCCACTGTTTATCGATCACGTCAAAGTCAAACTTCAGACTGGCACCCACGCGGCTGTCATCCCGGGAAAAGAACGTAATGTTTTCTGTATATTTTCCATCTTCTGCGGTATAGGTTCCCCCTCCTGTCCCGGAAAACTCCTTGGTCTCTGAATTGAAAGCAATCCACTGGAACCGGCCTCCTCCCAGGATTTTCACAGTCCTCCTGGCTCCGGGCGTCATGCCGCTGATTTCACCGTCACTTTTCCTTCCGGTGATCACCCAGGTCCCGTTGATGGCATCGTCCCGGTCAGATATTTTTTCCCAAATTTCTATCAAATCCTTTCCTTTAATGTGGGCAGAGATAACAAGCTTATTTTCCGCAAAATCCATCGAATAGTTGTTTTTGGTTCCTACCTGATCCTTGTCAAAGGTATAGAAATCAAGCGTCTCCGTATAGTCGCTGCCTGAGCGTGAAAATTCTCCGCCACCTGCTCCCAAAAATTTATTGCCGCCCAGCTCCCTGGCTCCAAAGGAGAAATAACCATCTTGATAAATTTTAATATATTCTTTATCAGTTACTGCTTTGCCGTTCTCATGGGTGAGTTTCCAAGCCCCATCAATATCTTGGGCCCAAACGGGTGAAAGAATTATTACGGTCAAAAAGGCTAATAGGTATTTCATGATAGTTTAGGTTATTGGTTTTTTAAAAGTAAAAAAAAATTACTGTCATCCGACAAAAAGTCACGACTAAAATCGTGTTCTTAGAATTATAAAAAAATTTTTGGCAAAGTAACCAACTTGCCGGATTGCGGATTTTGTGGGAGTTTGCTGTTACCACACGGGAAACAGCCCGATACAAGCTGCAAATATATCCGATGCAAAAAGTTGTCAAGTGAGGTTTTCGAAGAATTAATTTCAACATTTTAGTTCTATTTCAGATTCAGGAATTTGTTCTTAAAAAAACGGTTCAAATCGAATGACTTGAACCGTTTTATTTATGTATCCCAACTTAGCTTACTCCACACTTCTTAGGAAGTCACCTGTCAGATTCCTGATCCGGTTCATGGATTGAAGGATATCGAGTTTGGTGTCCTTGATCCCGATTTGGGCATTAAAGCGTGAGCGTTGTGCTTCTCTTAGATCCAACGAACTCGCCAATCCCCGCTCGAATCGATCTTGAGTTCGGCTAAAATTATCTTCGAATGTAAATAAATCAACTTCTTGGCGACCGAGTTTCGTTTTCAAAATGATCAATTGACTTTGCTCTTTTACGGCCTCTTTTACCAATTCATCTTCGGCAAGGGAACGTTGCGTTTGAGCGTTTTCCACTTCGATTTTTGCGTTTCGGATTACTTGGTTGACGCGCTTTCCATCAAAAATGGTAAAGCTCAGGGATAGTCCTGCGGAATAACCCAGGGTCTCTAATCTAGCAAGTTGCTGCACCTCATTTTGCTGTCGGTAATATCCATAATCCGTAAAGGCATTGAGTTGGGGATATTTCACTGATTCCCTAACGCTCAACTGATTATTGGAAACCGTCACAAACTCAGAACTGATTTTAAGTTCGGGGTTGTTTTCTATGACCATTGCTTTCAACTCCTGGATTTCCAATAAACTGGGGTCGGAGAAAGAAACTAACACTAGGTATTCGTTCTCAGGTTCAATTCCCATCAGAAAGTTAAGTTCTTTGATCAAGTTGTTTTTAAGCAATCGCACATTGTCCAGTGCATCTAAATTCTGATTGATATCAGTTTTTGCCGCCAAAGCCAAAGTTCCAATAGCTTGTCCAAATTCAATCTGGTTTTCAATTCTAGCTAATTGATTGTGACTGATTTCTACATTTTCAATCAACAGCTCTTCTCTGCTTTGCAACTTGGCGATATCAAGATACAAGGTCGAAATACCTAAAATCAACTCATTTAAAACCACTTCTTGCTGATAGCGAGAGATGCTTCGCTCATTCTCCAGAAGCTTATAGCGGTATTTTCCCCCAAAGCCTCCAATCAATAAGTAGTCTGCACGGACACCGGCAGAAAGGGTAGTCGACGAAACCCCACTTTCTTCTAAGCTCACCAGAGGTGGATTTTCCATGAAAGTCCGGATATCAATATTGGCAGTATTCACGGCGCGTTTGGCTTCACTCGCAAGTCGTACACTTGGCAACAAGCCAGCATTTCCCCTGAATACATTGTTCTCGGCGATTTGCACAAGGTTTCGCTGGATTTTTAATTGCTTGTTGTTTGAAATAGCCAAATCAATGGCATCTTCCAAGGTCAAGATTTGATTTGATTCCATCGTTTGACAGAAAAGAGGGAAAACAAAAGCTTGAAGAAGCATCAAACTGATAAGTATCTTTTTCATGTTTTTTAGGCTAATTCGTTTTTGATTTCTTTCAAGACTTCATCCAATTGCTCAGGTTCCTTTTCGGAATTCCTGTTGAATAGCCGATGAACGCCAAATTTCAATCCATTGATCAGAAGCAATATTGCCGGAAGGAATGTGAGGGAAAGGATCAATCCGAAGATCAAACCATACGCAATAGCAATTGCTGTTGGCTTAATAAATTGGGCACTGACTGAATTACTCAACAGCAAGGGAGCAAGGCCAAATACCGTAGTGATGGTTGTCAACACAATCGGTCTGAATCTGGAAATCGCAGCTTCTACCAGGGCATCTTTCAATTTCATCCCTTGGAGAATGTTTTCATTGTAAGTGGATACGAGCACCAATCCATTGTTGATCAAGATCCCCCAAAGCGCAATCATTCCTAAGAATGAGAAGATACTTACTGGAATTCCATGAATAAAGGTACCCCAAGCCACTCCTACAAATGCAAAAGGCAGCATTGCCAAGATGGCAAGGGTCTTACCAAAAGAGCGGTAATTCAACATCAGTGTTGCCACAATCAGAATGAAAACCAAGGTAGTCGGACCTTGGCTTGAACGTTGGGTTTTTCCTGATAGACGCGCTTCTCCTTCAAGTGTATAGCGGATCGTGGGAAATCTGTCTTTGATTTCCTTCAAAACGCTTGCTTCAGCACCTGCCAAGATGGTCGGAACTGAAACCATCAAATTGGCAACATCTGCTTCGACTCGCATCTCACGCTCCCCTGATTGATGGTTTATTTCAGAGACATTGGTTTTGTATTTGAAAGTTGCCAGCTCACTCATTGGATAGGAAGCTCCCTCCCGGGTAGTCAGGCGCATATTTTCCAAATCTTTGACCGATCTACGATCTTCCACATCGTATCTCACCCAGATTTTTACTTCTTCATCTCCACGCTGTAAACTCTGTGCTTGAAGCCCAAAGAAACCTTTTCGAACTTGATCAAAAACTTGGGCCTCTGAGAATCCCAGCAACCTCGCATTGTCATTAAGCGTCATTTCCAATTCCGGCATGCCGAGTTTATCGGTATCCGTGACGTCTTTCAAATCGTCTAATTTCTCCAAATATTGGCGGAGCAAGGTTTTGGCAGTTCGCAACTCCTCCTCATTTTTTCCGATTAACGCAATCGAAACAGGCTTTCCAAAAGCTGATAAACTTGCATAAGAAAGGTTTCTGGCCTCTGGAATTGGACCAACTTTATCTCTTATCTTTCCAGCTACAACATAGGAAAGGATATTTCTCGTATCACCCTCCAACATATAGATATTGAGGAATCCTTCATTGCTTTTTGGTCCAATCACCTTTTCGACAAATCGGACTACCTGAAGCCCGTCAGTACGCTCGGCTGAATACTCATCATTGATCTCCCAAACAGCTTCTTCGATCAAATCTAGCTTTTCCCCTACGATCCTTTCATCGGTACCAAGCGGGAGTTCCAACTTCGCTGTCACTTGATCCTGATCGATATTTGGAAAAAAAGTACTTTTGATCAATCCCGTTGAAAGCGCTATAATGGTCAAAACCATAGCGGTCAGCACTACCATGACCGGGATAATTGGTAATTTGAGGCTAAACCGGATCAGTTTGGAATAAAACCTATCCCTAAATCTGATCAATGAATTGTTCGTGATTTGGGTAATTCGCCAGGGCTTATCATCTCTTCGCAATGCTTTTGATCGTGCAATATGCACCGGTAGAAACAAAAGACTTTCCAATAAGGCCACAAACAAAGTCCCACAAACTACAAAAGACACATCTGAGAAGTAATCACCCAATTGGCCATCAAAAAAGAAGAAAATGCTAAATGCGAAAGCAGTAGTCACTAAAGAAGAAACGATGGCAGGAATAACTTCTACTGTCCCTTGAATCGCCGCTTGGAGGGGCGAAAGTCCCTTCATGAATTTTTCATATATATTTTCGGCAACTACCACACCATCATCTACGATGATTCCCAATACGATAATGGTTCCGAAAAGTGATACCTGATTGATCGTCAGATCATAGAAGTAGCTCAAGATAAACATACCAAGTAAAGCCACCGGAATTTTGAAGGCTACCCAGAAGGCAATTCTAGGGTCTAAAAACAACCCCAAAACTATCAATACCAAAAGAACCCCTTGCCAAGCATTATTGACCAATCGGGAAATGCTATCACTTAATGGAATTCCGCGATCTTCAATGATTATCAATTTGAAAAGTTCATTCTTTAAATTGAAATCAGTTACATAAGTATTGAGAATTTCGGCGTTATCGAGAATGTCCTCATTGTTTCTACTGAAAATTTTCAAAGTCACCGCTGGATCTCCATTGACAAAGCTCTGATCAGGGGTATTTGCAAAGCGATCTTGCACATCAGCAATATCGCTGAGATAGACAACTTTTCCATCAGGGGTGGATTTGACTATTATGTTGAGGATGTCTTTGGCAAAGTATTTCCGGCTGTCCAAACGAATTAAAATCCGCTGTTTTCCAGTTTCCAACTCGCCTCCCGAAGCTTTGATGTTACTGCTGTTGATTGCATTACCTACCTCTTCAAAAGTCAATTGGTAAGCCCTTAGGTCATTTTCACGAAGTTTTACCTCGATTTCTTCATCTGGATATCCGGAAATGAAGATTTGTGAAAGGCTGGGATTTAAGATTAACTCATCCTTGATTCCTTTTGCGTAATCCTTGAGCATGCGAACGCTTCCCTCACCCACCACCCCAAGGGTCATCGTATAATTCAGGATCTCTTCCTTGGCGATCACAGGAGAATCCATTCCCTGAGGAAATGTCGTAATCCCGTTTACAGCATTATTGACGTCCTGAATCACCTCATTTCGATCTGCATCTTCCGTGAGTTCGATGCGAACATTGGCAAAACTCTCTGAGGACGTTGAAGTCACCCGATCGATTCCCCGAAGACCTTCCAATTTCTCCTCAACCTTATTGACAACCTCCTCTTCTACTTCCTGAGGAGAGGCACCCCGATAAACCACATTGATGGTAATGAAATTGACGGGTTCGGGGGGAAGGAAATTCGATCGCATGTTGGCCAGTGAAATCAAGCCAACTATCAGAATCAACCCAATGAGGATATCTACCGTCTTGGGCCTTTGAGCTAGAAATTCAACTATCTTTTTCATCCTAGCGTATCACTTTTTTGCCTGCAACTGGTTCTGCAAACTGCGTCAAGATCACTTGGTCTTTAGGAGATAATCCGGTGACCAAGATGGAATCCTGCATGATTTGAATAGATTCAATTGGTTTGCTGATAATCAAATCACCTTTCAACACCAACACTGCCTGATCTCTTCCTAAAGCGGAGCTGGGAATGACAAACACATCCGCAAAGCTCTCCGACAAATAAGATCCTCTGAGATACATACCTGGCTTAATATTTTGGCCACTGATTTGAAAATAAACCGGTATACTTTGAGTTTGAGGATCTACAGTTCCACCTATTCTATTGACCGTCCCAGTCCAATTCCCAGAAACGGAATTGCTGTTAAAGTCTATCTTTTCACCTACTTTAAGTTGGGAAGCGACTTTAAGCGAAACTCCCGTTTCTACTTCACATTCATTGCTGATGATTGTTGCTAATGGCTGCCCAGGTGAGACTAAGCCACCCACATCCACGGTAGATTGGGTGATGATTCCGTTATATGGCGCCACAATCGAATACTTATTTAATCTATTTTCCTGTGCTTTGAGGTTGTAAAAGGCCGTAAAAACTCCGCGGGAAGTCACGAAGAATTTCTCTCCTTGTGATAAGGTTTCAGGCAAATCGGTAAGTGATTGGTTGATATCAATAGCTTCCAAATAGCTAAGCCAAGCTTGATAATTTGTTGGATAATCTGACTTTAGATCAGGCATGATTGCGGTAAGCGTATTCAAAAAGGCACTTTTTTGCGATTTCAGATTTAGTCGAAATTCCTCAGCATCAATCGATAATAGGGTTTGGCCTTTTCTGAAACTCACGCCCGGCTTAATAGAAACGGAGTTTGGAAGGATTAACCCTTGCACTTCGGCAAAGAGCTGCGTCTCATTTTTTGCAATCACTCGGCCGCTGATCAATTCATCCATTTGCTTATTTTTCGAATTAACTTCCAAAAGCTGCAGCTTACTCTTTTGGATCATCGCTATGGTCTCCCGCGGCGGAGAATCAGCGTCTAGTGCCGCAGATTCTCCACCGCAGCTTTGCACAAGCAAAGCCAGCAAGAATAAGGGTAAAGAAGTTTGGTAAAGGTTCTTTTTCATTTGTAAATGATGTTTTTTGTGGTGTTGATAAGAATTGGTTTGTAAAATCTTTAGTAATATTTAATATGACTATTGGTCACTTTTGTTTAAAAAAATTAAATCCTTAACCCTGAGGTAATAATGAGGGAGAAAGTCTCTATTAATTTTTCCTGATTAAGCTTTTTTAAATCAGGAATTAACTCCTTTTTGGAATCGATGAATTGAATAACGCCTATGCAACAGGACCAAAGAATGAAGTCTACAGATTTGGTTTCCAATTCTGGTCGGATTTCTCCGGCGGCTTTACCCTCATCTATAATTTGCTCAATGAATTGTTGGAGTTCCAAGCTGATTTTTAGATATTCTTCTCGCTCGTCCTGATTTCCTTGCTGTTCAAAATAGTTTAGTAAGCTGTAATATTGAGGGTTTTCTGCGTAGAATTTATAACAAGCCATACACACAGCACGGATCTTTTCAATACTATTGGATTTATCTCTGACAGAATCCTTAAAAGCCAAAAACATCATACATACCGATTTAATTGATAATTCGGCTAAGAGTTGATCTTTGTTTTTATAGTATTTATAGACTGTTCCTTTGGCAATCTGGGCGTGGGAAATCACCTGATCGATGGTGAAATTCTGTAAGCCATCTTTTAACAAGACTATTTCGGCTGCCAAAAGGATTTGCTGCTTCCGAATTTTGGGAGTTTGATGTTTGTTGATCCTCATAATGACTGCTAGTCATTATGTAAATCGTTTAGAAGAAAAAAGGTTTAAATTATTTTTGAATAATCGGTTGTGAACTTTTTAATTATCTTCCCTTTCTAGTTTGACGAATAGCCGGTCTCAGATTTATACTAATTTTATTGATTTCCGGTTCTATAATTGGACAAACAAGGAATTATACGGATGATACTCAGAAGTTGGTATGATTTTTAGTCATATATATCCACTGCCTTTTATAGGCACAATAGAAAGAGAATGAAAAACAAAAAGCATTTAGCTGTTTTTGCGGCTGTTATGTTTCTGATAGGACTGACCTTTCCTGCCTTCGGTCAAAGCTACGGCACGTCCGCTGGCCTGCGACTTGGCAACAACCAAGATTACCGTACTTTTGGATTGACTGGAAAGCAGCGGTTAGTCAAAGGAATCACTGCGGAAGCCATCATTCAGTCTGACTTTACTTCCAACACTACCGCCCATCTACTGCTTGCCCGACATCGGCCCATGATCAGCAAGCGGTTTAATTATTATTATGGCGGAGGACTCTCTGTGGGATTGGAAGAAAGCCGCCAAAAAGTCCCTGAATCCATGCAAGTCATTACTACCTATGGGAACCCTACCATGGGAGTGGATTTCGTATTAGGAGTCGAGATGACGGTGATGAAGGTCAATCTTTCCATAGATTACAAGCCAAATATAAATCTGGCTGGTAAAGAGCAATGGTATGCCGGTCAGGTGGGGATTTCTGTAAGACCGGTCTTGGTCAAAGGGAAAGAACAACAAAAAAGGAAGCGTCAAAAAGCCAGAAAAAAGAGGAAAGCGCAAAATAATTCCAACGATGGACCTTTTAAACGATTCATACAAGGCATCAAAAACCATTAATTCCTTATATTTAAGGAATAGTGTATCTTTATAGAAACCCAACTTATCCCATGAAGCTGACCAGTTTATTTCTTTTACTCAATTTACTTTTTTTCAATGCCTCTTTTTCCCAAAAACAGGAACCAGTACGTTTGGCTGTCGTTGGTCTCACCCATTCCCATGTAAACTGGATACTTGGTAGGGAGGATAAGGGGGACATTCAGCTGGTAGGCATAGTAGAGCCCAACCGGGATCGGGCAGAACGCCTTATGAAAAGAAATAATATTTCCATGGATTTATTATATCCCAGTATGGAGGAAATGTTTGCCAAGGTAATTCCCGATGGAGTTACGGCTTTTGGGTCTATCTATGAACACCTCGAAGTAGTGCAGGCTTGTGCACCGAGAGGCATTCATGTCATGGTGGAAAAGCCCTTGGCGGTAAGTACTGCTCATGCGAAGGAGATGAAGGAGCTCGCGGAGAAACATAAAATTCACTTAATTACCAACTACGAAACCACCTGGTATGCGAGTAACCAAGAAGTCTATCGGCAGGTATATGATGAGAGAAGTATTGGTGACATTCGGAGAGTTATCGTCAATGACGGGCATGAGGGGCCTATGGAAATCGGGGTAAACCAAGAATTTTTGGATTGGCTCACCGACCCGGTCCAGAATGGTGGGGGAGCGGTCATCGACTTTGGCTGCTACGGGGCAAATCTGATGACCTGGCTTATGAAAGGAGAGCGGCCAATATCCGTAACGGCAGAACTCAAACAAATCAAACCCGACATTTATCCCAAGGTAGACGACGATGCGACCATTATCCTCCAGTATGAATCATCCATAGGGATCATTCAGGCATCTTGGAACTGGCCCTTCAGCCGGAAAGACATGGAGGTATACGGTCAGACAGGTTATTTGATTGCCAAGAATTCCACAGACTTGGTTACAAGATTTGATGGGCAGCCTAAAGAACAGTCCTTGGTGATGGCAAGAAGACCGTATCCCTATGACGACCCATTTTCATTTTTTGCAGGTGTAATTCAGGGGCAAATCGAAATGGACCCCTTCGATTTGTCATCGTTGGAAAACAACCTGATGGTGGTAGAAATTCTGGAGGCTGCTATAGAAAGTGCTGAAAACGGGACAAGGGTTGTTTTGAAGTAGTATTTTGAAGTTCCTATTTCAGAAACTCGCCACCAAAAGAAATTTGATTCTTTTATTCATTTTAACGGTGCTTTGCAA
>JBBQXZ010000029.1:0-29951 GCA_038209145.1 Cytophagales bacterium
GTGAAGTCGAAGGCAGGGTTGACGGATGTATGAGCTCCGGAAAAGCGAGCTTGGAAAACATAACCGAAATAGGGAATCTTAGTATCTCTTCTGGCATGCTGACAGCTGAAGAGGTAGGATTGGGTGCGGCCACTAACCTACAGGCATCATCTGGTTATATGAAATTACAGACCTTTACTTCATTGGATGAGTTTAATTATGATTTTACCGTTGGAAGCGGACACCTGAGTATTGGAGATCAAAAAGGAAGTAAAGACCTTAGAATCAACAACGGGGCAGCACATACAATACAAGGAAGAATTCAGTCAGGAAAAATGGAGGTGGTGAATTAATCCTTGTCTTTGGGAAGTTCAATGATTACTTCCAAATTGCCTTTCCTGTTACAACGAAGGAAAAAACTGGCTATGATGTAATTTGAGATTAAATGAATCAGGAGATTTTACTTTCCAATGCAATAAATGAATTGTCAGAAATGCAAAATACAAAAAAGCCTTCCTAGTGAAGAAATTATTTAGTATAATGCCACTTCAATTCAACACCCAATTACGAAGGTAAAACTGATTATGAATAAAAACAGAAGACAATTTATTAAAACAGGAGCCCTGGGGGTGGCAGGCGTGTCAATGATACCCTCCATGGTCTTGGGAAAATCGCTGGGTTATGTGGCTCCCAGTGATAAAGTAAACTTGGCCTGCTGTGGTATTGGCAATAGGGGTGGGGAAATTATCCGCTCCCTTCACGCCACCGGGTTGGCAAATATAGTTGCCTTATGCGATGTGGATATGGGTGCACCGCATACCGAAAAGATTTTAGAAATGTTTCCTGATGTGCCTCGATTTCAGGATTTCAGGGTAATGTTTGACAAAATGGGAAACCAGATTGAGGCAACCACTGTAGGGACTCCTGATTTTTCCCATTTCCCCATCACCATGCATGCCATGGCGATGGGCAAACACGTTTATGTGGAAAAACCAATGGCTCGTACCTTCCAGGAAATTGAACTGATGATGGCTGGTGCCAAAAAATACAAGGTAGCTACCCAGATGGGAAATCAGGGACATTCTGAGGGCAACTATTTCCAGTTTAAAGCTTGGAAAGATGCGGATATTATCAAAGACGTGACTACCATGACCGCCCACATGAACGGCAGACGCCGTTGGCACGGCTGGGATGTGAATATGAGCAGTTATCCTCCGGCTGAAGCCTTGCCTTCTACCATGGATTGGGATACTTGGTTATCGGCCATTGAACCCCATGATTACAACAAAGATTTTCACAATGGACAATGGAGGTGTTGGTATCAGTTCGGTATGGGTGCCTTGGGTGATTGGGGTGCCCACATCATGGACACAGCCCATGAGTTTTTGGATTTAGGCCTTCCCTATGAAGTCAATCCGGTTAGGTTGGATGGGCATAACCCGTTCTTTTTCCCCATGTCCTCTACCCTGGAATTCAAATTTCCTGAAAGGGGTAATATGCCTCCACTCACCATCACCTGGTATGACGGGATGAATAATATCCCCGCGGTGCCGGAGGGCTATGGCGTTTCCGAACTCGACCCAAATATCCCGCCACCAAGTACCGGTCAGTTGCAACCCGCAAAACTGAATCCCGGAAAAATCATTTACGGCAAAGACTTGACATTCAAGGGTGGTTCACATGGTAGTACGTTGAGTATTATTCCTGAAGAAGCTGCAAATGATCTCGTTTCCAGCCTTCCAGAGGTTCCGGAGAGTCCTTCTAACCACTTTGAAAATTTCCTGAAAGCCTGCAAAGGGGAGGAAAAATGTCGGTCTTCATTTGAAATTGCTGGACCTTTGAGCCAGGTATTTAGCTTGGGGGTGATGGCCCAGCAACTCAACGAGAAGATCATTTTTGATCGGGAGAAAAAGCAAATCACAAACCACCCCCTGGCTAATGCCCTGCTAGTCGGTTCCCCACCAAGAAAAGGCTGGGAAGATTACTATACCGTCTAAATAGATAATATTGCCTGTCCTGCCTGAATTCAAAAAGGTTGGCAGGCAATATTTTTTTTTGATATAAGCTGAATTTGACCCATTTTTAGAGGAAATTCGATCGTATGAACCATTTCTTCAAAAAAAGGCATTGCTTTAGTTCCATTGTTAGTGCGGTATTTTTCCTTTTCTTCTACCAGGCATGCACGCAAAAGGCTTCCGAATCTCCAGACAGGCTAAAACCGAACATCGTATTTATTTTTGCGGACGACATGGGCTACGGTGATATTAGCGGGCTCAATTCCAAATCAAAAATTCGTACCCCCGCTTTGGATCAACTGATTCAAGAAGGCATGGCTTTTACCAACGCCCACGCCAGTGCGAGTGTTTGTACCCCTTCCCGCTATGGGCTGTTGACAGGTAGATACGCCTTTCGTTCTCCAAAGGCCGCAAACGGAATATCGGGTTTTTCTCCTACCGTAATCGAAGCCGGCAGGGAGACGCTGGCCACCCTGCTTAAAAGAGAGGGATACACCACTGGGATTGCCGGGAAATGGCACTTGGGAGTGGATTGGCAGACCAAGGATGATAAGGCAGCGGCTTTGGATGCCGCGACCGGCTATTCTAATGTGGATTACTCTTTGCCTGTGAGTTCGGGTCCTACCGATTTTGGCTTTGATTTTTCATTTATTCATCCCGCATCGTTGGACATTCCTCCTTACCTGTTTATCAGAGAAAGGGACGTGGTGGATACGGCAATGGTGTTGACCACGGATATTTACCCTAAGCGCAAGGAAAATACCGAATATGCCTGGGACAAAAAACATACGGATGACTTGGCGGTATATTGGGAAAAAGGAGTTTGGTGGCGGCAAGGAGAGATGTCGAGCAGCTTCCGCATGGAGGACTGTCACGAAACGTTGGTTTCTGAGGGCTTGCAGTTTATCAACAGACAAGTTGGAGAAAACCCGGATTCCCCATTTTTTCTGTATATGCCGCTCACCGGTCCGCACACGCCTTGGGTTCCATCGGAAAAAAACAAGGGCCAATCAGGAATTGGTTTATACGGAGACTTTGTGCTCGACATCGATGAGGTGGTGGCTAGGGTAAGGCAAACCTTAATTGACCACGATATCTTTGAAAATACAATCGTGATTTTCTCTACGGACAACGGGGCCTATTGGCCGGAAGTGGAAATTGAATTGCACGCGCATGATTCCAATGCCGGGCTTCGGGGCCAAAAAGGAGATGTATGGGACGGAGGGCACCGGGTTCCCCTTATCATTTCCTGGCCGGGCAAAATTCAAGGTGGATCTGAAAATAGCGCCCTGATTAGTTTGACTGATTTTATGGCTACTTTTTCTGAAATGACTGGACAGCCCATTACGGAAGGACAGGGGGAGGACAGTCAGAGTTTTTGGCCTATATTAAATGGAACCACCAATTTATCTTCCCGCCAGGATATGGTCCACCACTCTTCCCGCAATTTCTATAGCATTCGGCACGGAGGATGGAAATATATCGAAGGATTGGGGTCAGGTGGATTTACCGATCCTGCCGTCATACAGCCAGTGGAAGGAGGGCCCACAGGCCAACTCTACAGGGAAGATACCGATCCACAGGAGCGGGTAAATCTTTTTTCCGAGAATCCAGAGGTTGTAAATGAATTGGCAGTAAGGTTGGCTCAAATTAAGAAAAAATAATGTTGTTACGGCTGCTTGCCTACGTATCAGGGGTGGTGTGGATATTCCCTTCCTTGTGACGTTGAGCCACCAAATAAGGAAACATGACCGCCAAACGGCTTTTCTTTAAGGGAGTCGGAGACTGTTCAATTCATGAATGCGAAACAAGCTAAAAGTTTTAGAATTTAGGTAAACACAAATGAATTATTTATTAATTTGATTGGTGTCAATAATATAAATTATATCCCTTTGATTTTAAATATATAATTTGTTATTTTCCATACTGATTTAACGCCCGAAATTATCCATGGATTTTACCATACAAACTGATGCGGCCATTTGGAAATCGATTTCCAGAGGAAATAATTCCGCATTTGTATATGTTTATGAGACTTATTCGGAAGTTCTTTTTCGGTATGGGATTAGAATTACTTATGATAAAAGTCTAATTGAGGACAGTATCCATGATGTATTTTTGAGACTTTGGGCCCGGCGGTCTTTTATTACAATTTCCTGCTCGCTGAAATTTTATTTGGTTCGGGCATTTAGGAGAGATCTGATAAAAAAGGTACAAGAGATTAAGAAGAAAAAATTTGCCACACTTTCTGAAATGGATAGGTGTTGGGAAGCGTCTTTTCAGGAATTGCTTCTGGAAAACCAGGTTATTCTGGAATCCAACGAAAATGTAAAAGCAGCTATAAACCATTTATCCGACCGACAGCGGGAGGCCGTTTTTTTACGGTATATAGAAGGATTGGAATACCAACAGATAGCAGAATTGATGCAAATAAAGGTGATTTCACTCTACAATCTCATTCAAAAGGCATTAAAAAATCTGTCCCAATTTCTTATAAATAAACAGACGTATATCAAATGTTTCTTCCACTTTGTAATTTTAGCAATATAACGGGTCTGATGTTATCAACTTCATAAAAATCAAAGATGGTTTTTTAATTTAATGTATTTATTCACCTATTTTTAGTTTTGACCTATGTAATTGTTTGAAAATAGCCCTCTTCCATTATATACCATCTACTATATGACAGGAGGAAATAAACAGTTGCTGGATTTTTTGGAGAATCCGTCTTTTAGAGGGATGGTTTTGCATGGTAAGGATGTGATTTTTTGGGAGGAATGGCTCAAACAGAACCCAAAGCAGCTAGCCATCTATGAATTGGCGGTACGGGTACTTAAAGAGATAAATGACGATACAGAACCCTGGGATTCAACAAATAAAGCAGCCCTTTTAACCAAATTAAACCAGAATAGAAATTTCAAATCACCTGGTTTCAGGTTTGATCCACGCGCAATGGTACGAGTCATGATTGTGGTAGCGGGGATTGGCGCCGGTATTTTTTGGTGGTATATGGGAAGCTGGAAAATTCCTGATAACAAGGTAGATGAACAATCTTCTAATACAGTGCAATGGATAGTTAAAACAAACCCTGCAGGACAGAAATCCAAAATGATATTACCTGATGGATCTAGCGTAACCCTAAATTCAGCTTCGGAAATGACCTATTCCACGGATTTTGCGAAAAAAAACAGGGAAGTCCATTTGAAAGGAGAAGCTTTCTTTGAAGTAGTCAGGGACAGTTTGTTGGCGTTTGAGGTTTTTACAGATTCACTGGTGACGCAGGCGCTGGGGACGTCTTTCAATATTAAAAATTACCCAGAGATGCCTCAACGGGTGCAGCTGACGGCAGGTAGCGTTAGTGTAAGCCAAGAAAATAATTTCCAAAACCCCATTTTACTCCATCCAGGCGAGGAGGCAGTTTTGGCTCCATCCAAGAATCTTCAAACTCAAGCTTTTGACATTAGTAAAGCAACTTTGTGGAAGGAGGGTATCCTTCATTTTGATAAAGCATCTTTTGAGGAGGTTATTACGACTTTGGAGAGATGGTATGGGGTAGATATCGTAATTGAGAATTTACCCCGTAGGTCCTTCAATGTAACAGCTGAATTCCAGAAAGACTACTTGGAAAATGTACTTCATTCTCTTGGTTTCACATTTGAATTCAATTATGAAATTGACAATAAAAAAGTAACCATAAAATTTAACTCAAAAACCTTATGAATAAACATAACTGAAAACGGGGCATCGCCCAAATTCGGAGAAGGCAGAATAGTTTCTCAGACTGATTCTGACTCCTCCTAGTTTTACTAAATTATTGCCAAAAAATAGCTAAAATTATGAAAAAAATAGTACAATTAATGAATACGATAGGTAAATTCTATCTGTATGGGTTCGTAGTCCAGCTTTTGTTCACATCGCTGATCCTTGCCTCTGACATCAAAGCCCAAGGATTGCCAGATATGAAGGAGGTGAAAATCTCCCTTAATTTGGAATCCGCTTCTTTGGTAGAAGCGTTTGATCAGATTAAAAAGAAGACTGACTTTTATTTCATTTATGACCGACGGGAATTGAGAGGTGCTGAACGGGTAAATTTGGCCTTAGAGGAAGAAACAATGGAAAATGTTCTTTATTCCTTGGCCTCTTCCCATGGTCTTGCCTTTAGGCAAGTTAATGAACGCATCAGTGTCAAGTTAAACAATGCCTCAGAAGGATCGCTATTGCCTGTTGCTGATGAAGTTTTGATATCCGGACAAGTCGTAGATTCCGAAGGGATACCCTTGCCGGGGGTTACAGTAATCATAGAAGGGACTAATGTGGGAACAGTTACCGATATCAACGGTAATTATACTTTAAACGCAGCTACGGGAAACGTCCTGGTGTTCTCCTTTGTGGGGTTTGAAAATCAAAAGATCCCAATTGGCAATACGGATATTATCAATGTGCGGTTGGTTGAGGATGCCCAATCTCTGGATGAGTTTGTTGTTGTGGGGTACGGAGAGGTAAAGAAAAGCGACCTTACCGGTGCAGTGGGATCCGTGACAGCGGAAGCCATACAAAGAGGCAATCCCGTCCAGGCCGCAAGGGCTTTACAAGGGCAGGTTTCTGGTGTCAATGTCAATAAAATCAATTCCAGACCTGGTGCTGATTTTACAATAGATATCCGCGGATTGCAATCCATCGGCTTCAGCAATGAGCCCCTTGTCGTAATCGACGGTGTAATGGGAGGAAGACTGAATACCCTAAATCCAACTGATATCGAGTCAATGGATGTGTTGAAAGACGCTTCAGCGACAGCCATTTATGGTGCCAGAGGTGCAAATGGTGTCATTATTATAACTACCAAAAAAGGCAAGGAAGGAAAAACCAGAGTAACGTATGATGGATATACGGGGGTAAAGGTACCCAACCATCTTCCTGATATGATGACTGCACAGGAATTCTACGGAGCTTATAATGATGTGGTCAGGGCAGAAAATCCAAAAGCAAACCCGATATGGACTAGCACCGAACTGGCAAATGTGGAGGCAGGAAGATCCGTTGACTGGGTGAATGAAGTAACCGCACCCGCTACCCAAATGAATCATGTGGTGGCTATATCAGGTGGAAATGAGCAAACAACCTTATACTTTTCTACCGGATATTTGTCAGAAAATGGGAATCTCCCCCATACCGGATTTGAAAGATATAACCTCAAAGGCAGTGTGGACAGTAGATTGAACAATTTGGTAAAGGTGGGCTTTAATGCATACTATACCTACAGCATCCAGAATCTCGGTTCCAACGAAGTCTTACGAAATGCTTTTCGTGCCAGACCAACCGGGTCAATTTATTTTCGCGATGTGGTAGACCCGCCCCAATCCAGTGATAGAGACGTTGACGGGTATGCATATTGGATGGGAATAAACGATAATCAGGTTCAAAATCCCATTCTTGAAGGAGGGAGAGATGCTATGCAGGAAGAGAACCGCGTTTCCAGCTTTTTGGGCAATGCATATGTTGAATTGACACCGTTTAAAGGGTTCTCGGTAAGATCTTCTCTTTCAGCTTCGGTATTGAGCAGCAGAGAGGGGAGATTTAGAAATGCGGATTCCAAAAGTAGGCTAAACAGACTACCCGACGCGCTTGTTCGGAACAACCTAAATGCTTCCTATACACTTGATAACATAGCTACTTATAAATTGGCTGCTAACCGGCATGAATTGAATATTACCGCAGTACAGAGTGCTTTCCTTGAAAGATTTGAGAACTATTCGATTGATGTGGAAAACCTTCCCTATAACTCTAGTTGGTATGCCCTGAATACGGCACCCATTATCAGGGGAGTAAGTAGCAGACTGGTTGAACGGTCCATTCTTTCTTATATGGGGCGTGTCAATTATATCTACAACGACAAATATTTATTCACCGTTACGGGTAGATATGATGGTTCTTCAGTATTGGCACAAGGCAATAAATGGGCGTTTTTTCCTTCCGCGGCTTTAGCTTGGCGTATGGGTGATGAGGCATTTATCAAAGATTTAAATGTTTTCTCTGACCTCAAATTGAGATTAAGTTATGGAATTGTAGGTAATGATGTCGTTCCTCCTTTCAGTACCCAGGCAAATATGAGGCAAACAGCCTATGACTGGGATGGTGCACCATCTTTTGGATATGCTCCAAATAACATCGGTAACTCTGAGTTGAAATGGGAAAACAGTGAAGAGGTCAATCTTGGCCTGAATATGGGATTTTTACAAAACCGAATTACGGTTGATCTGGAACTATACCATAAAATCACCAATGACCTGATTCAAAATGTGGCTTTGCCTTCATCCTTTGGCTTTAGTTCAGTAACTGCCAATGTGGGTAAATTGGTGAACAAAGGCATTGAAGTTTCTCTCAATACCGTAAATGTTCAAAAGAATAATTTCAGGTGGTCCACTAATCTCAATTTCTCAAGCAACCACAACGAAATACTCGAACTTTACGGAGGCACGGTAGAAAGGGATATTGCCAACAGTTTGTTTGTAGGTCATCCTTTGAGGAGTCATTATTTTTATGAATATGATGGCATCTGGCAGCTGGATCAGGCAGAGGAAGCGCTGAAATTTGGTCAGGTACCCGGCAGCGTGCGTGTGGTGGACCAAAATCAAGATGGTTTAATATCAGCCGCCATAGAAAGAGACGACAGGGTTATCTTGGGCAATCAATTACCAAGCTGGATTGGCGGTATGACCAATATGTTTAGTTATAAAGACTGGGACCTTTCTTTCTTTATCTATACCCGTCAGGGGGTAATGTTTAGAAACGCCATGTTGCAGGGCACATTTGGTGAACTGGGAAGTCCACGATACAACAGACTTAATCTCAACTACTGGACGCAGGAAAACCCAACCAATGATTACTTTGGTGTATGGCAACCCAATCCATTTCGTCAGGCTATTCAGTACAAAAACGCTAATTTTGTAAGACTGCAATTTATTACATTGGGATACAATCTTCCGAAAACCGCACTGAACAGGTTAAAAATCAGTAATGCCCGATTCTACATTCAGGTAGATAATCCATATTTCTACGTCAATGAGAGAAATATTTGGATGGATCCCGAATTTAACTCAGGAATCTTTCAGGACGATGTTCCATTTTCGGCCATATTGTTTGGGCTCAACTTAGCATTCTAGTAGTATACTATAAAGATAAATGAGATGAAAAAGAATAAGATATTTATAAATATAGTGGTTTCAATCCTGTTGGCAACAGGTGTTGCCTGTGAAGGTTTTCTGGAAGAAATTTCTGTTTCTGATATTACCACCGATTCTTATGTAACTTCAGAAACGGGTTATGAGGATTTGGTTAAAGCAGGTTATCCTTTGCTTAGAGATATGATCAAGTCATGGAATTTGACACTGAATGGAACCGATATTTTCACCAACAGTAACTGGAATAACCCCATTACCCAGGATGGCAATGCATTTCAAATGTATGATGTTAGGCTCAATTCCGGCATGGGTGAACTTAGCAATTTATGGGATATCCTTTACAGAAATATCGGACGGGCCAACACAGCCATCGGAAGGGCAGATAATGTTACTTATGCAAATCCCGCGCTAAAAGCGGCAAGGGTGGGAGAGGTGAAATTTTTGCGTGCCCTTTCCTATTTCTATTTGGTTCAAACCTGGGGAGATGTGCCTATGCCTCTTGTTGAAACGGTTTCTGCTGAAAAAGCCTCTGTTCGTGTCCCTCAAGCCCAGATTTATACACAGATATTGAAAGACCTCACGGAGGCAGAAGCAGATTTGCCGGTTACTGCCACCCACTATGGCAGAGCAACCAAGGGAGCCGCTCAGTTTTTACTGGCAAAAGTATACCTGACGAGAGGATGGAACTTCCAGAATGCCCTGGGTGGAAGCCCTGCTGATTTTAATGCCGCACTCAGCTGGGCAGATAAAGTCATCGCTGCTTATCCACTTGTAAACGAATATAAAAACCTGTTTCCCCAGCACAATAAAAACCCCCATTTTCAATATAAGGGTGCACAAAATGCCAAAAACAGTGAGGTGGTCTTCAACATTCAATTCAGCGATCAGTTTATCACCAACGTTATAGAAACTGGTGGTGAAGGAGGCAATCACTATCATTCTATATTTGGAGGAGGAGTCGGAAGCATTCCAGGTAACTTAGGACGTACCAACGATTACAACAGGCAACAGGAGGTGGCATTAACCGCTCCTGCAATGTACAGATTGTTTGATCCACAAAACGACAGCAGGTATCGTCATAACTTTGTAAAAGCATTATACGCATTGCAGAATGCCAATAATATCTCTTACAGCTTTGAAGATCCCTCACTCCGGGTGAACTATTCTAAAGGAGATACGGTGGTTCTTTTCAGGCCGTGGAATGACCCTGCGCCATTGGAAGAAAAAGGTATTGATGTGGGTGGAACAAAAAAATACACCGTTATCAATGTAGATCAATACGGTGCCCCCCCAACGAGTCGCCTGAATGGTCTTACCCCGTTGATGTGGAAATTCTGGCAACCCGGCATACAATACGGCGACGGGTGGGGTACTTTTGACTTTGCTTTGTTCCGTTCAGCAGAAGCTTACCTGATTGCCGCCGAAGCCATCGTAAAAGGCGCTACAGGTGGTTCCCGAGGTGGTGCGGATGTGTATTATAACAGCGTATTGGACCGCGCTGTTGGTGCTGCTGTTGATCCAATGCGGGCCAAATTCCCTGGAAATGTACAATCACTTGAGACTGTATCCTATCGAGCGACACCAGCCAATATTGATGTTGATATGATCCTCGATGAAAGTGCCAGAGAACTCATGGGTGAGTTCAACCGTTGGTTTGATCTCAAGCGAACTGGAAAACTTATAGAAAGGACAAAAAGAATGAACCCTTGGACCAGTAAATCACAAGCGGGTTTGGCTGAACATCATCTTGTTCGTCCCATTCCCCAACACGAAATTGACAGATCTCAACCTTCAATTCCCCAAAATCCCATATATTGATCAGGTGTAGCGCAAATAAAAAGGGACGTTTCCAAAAGGTAAGCGTCCCTTTTTATCTTTTATCGCTTTTAAGGAAAATTTCTATTTTTCCCGGATTATGCAGAGAGGTTCTTTTTGAATATTCCAAGTTTAATGGCTAAATTTTACCCGACTATTCCGGGGAAATTGGGGGAGATATAAAAATTGGAGTTATCCCATGTTTATCGGAATGGCAATGAACTAGAAAAAACTTAATTTTGGGGTATCACTTCCTACCCAAGAATGAAGATCTGGTCAAAACTTTATTCAACCTTTTATTTCGTGTGCTAATGGACCTACCTGTGAAAAATGATTTCTTGGATCAATTGGTCCAACTCCTTGGAAAGGAAAACATCCTTATAGGAGATCGTATAGCCGAACGGAGTCACCACATTTGGCACCTGGATCAGCCCTTGCAGGCACTGGCAGTGGTATTTCCCCAAGCTACACATCAGGTAGCCCAAATCATGTTCTTGTGTCATGAACACCAAAAGCCAATTGTGGTTCATGGAGGAATGACCAATATGGTGGGAAGCACGGAAACACAAGGCAATGAGGTGGTTTTTTCCATGGAAAAGATGAACCGGATATTGGAAATTGATACGATCAGTAAAACGGTGATGGTGGAGTCAGGGGTGATTCTGGAGCACCTGCATCAGGCGACAAGTAAGGAAGGGCTGATGTTTCCGGTTACATTTGGAGCAAAAGGGTCAGCTCAGGTTGGCGGGATGATAGCTACAAATGCCGGGGGACTTCGCGTATTTCGCTATGGGATGACCCGGAATTCGGTGTTGGGACTTGAGGTAGTCTTGGCCGATGGCACAGTTATTTCTTCCCTCAAGAAGTTGGTTAAAGATAATTCGGGTGTAGACCTGAAGCAGTTGTTTATAGGCTCGGAAGGAACCCTGGGCATCATCACGAGAGCGGTGTTGAAGTTGATTGTTGCCCCAAAAAGTAGGAATACGGCCATTTTAGCCCTAAAAACTTATGGACAGGTAGTGAGTTTATTACAATTTATGGAGACAGCACTGGCCGGAACCCTTACGGGATTTGAACTGATCTGGAAGGATACCTATACGGCTATGATTGGAGTTCTGCAGGGAAAGGGGGTGCCCTTGGCTACGGGATATCCCTTTTATGTATTGATGGAGACCTCCGGAACGGAGCCGGCAACAGACAGGGAAACCTTGGAAAATGTACTGGTGAAGGCCTTTGAGCAGGAATTGATAGTGGATGGCGTGCTTGCCCGATCCGATCTGGAGCAACAGCAATTTTGGCGCATCAGGGAAGATGTGGACCATATGGTAGCCTTGTGTACCCATGATCAGCATTTTGATGTCAGCCTTCCCATCTCCCAAATTGACACCTATATACGGGGAGTTACGGAGGAATTGACCAAAATACCGGAGGTGGACAAATTCTTTGTTTATGGACACATGGCTGATGGTAATATTCACCTTATCGTCAGTAAGACAAAAGGCAACGAGGATATTAAAGAGAAGGTCAATCAACTCATCTATTCCCCGTTGCCGGGATACGGTGGATCCATTTCTGCCGAGCATGGGATAGGCGTGCATAAAAAGAAATATTTGGCCTATTCCCGAACCCCGGAAGAAATAGGGTTGATGAAATTGCTTAAAACTACGATGGACCCAAATAACCTGTTAAATCCGGGAAAAATTATTTAAAAAGCTATGAATTGTTTGACTTGAATTCCGATATGTCTGAATTAAATGATGTTTCCGCTACCTACCCGGCAGTTGCTGCAGAATTGCTTAAGGAGATTGAGACTTGGGTTACCGGGACCCAGGCTCCTGTCCCCAATATCCCTAATCCAAAATTTTGCAAATCGGAACATTTCAATATCTGATAGAAAAGTGAAGGCTTTTTTAAGGCAAGTTTTTTGGAGATTTTAACCTGATATCTCGATTTTCGAGTTATATTTCCATCGGGAAAAAATTTAATTTCCCAATGGAATTTCATTTATAGATAAACCCAACACGTCATGCATCGAACTGCTATTCCCCTTTCTACGATCTGGATTGGATTTTTCGTCATAACCTTTTTTATTATAAGCGGACTGAAAGCACAGATGCAAGAAGCTGATATACAGCCTGAAAAATTGGTAAAATCAGCTAAGTACCTATATGTTGCCGTACCCGGGATCCGAAATTATTTGGGCTATGGGGGCCATGGACTGTTGGTTTTTGATATGGACAACAACCATGCGTTTGTAAGAAGGATTCCAACGCGGGGATTTTTGGCCAGTGGAAAACCTTCCAATGTAAAAGGCATTGCCGTAAGCGTATCCTTGAACAGTATTTTTATAAGTACCTTGGAAGGATTACAACGGATGGACATAGCGACCGAAAAGTTGGTTTGGGAGCGGGGGTATGAAGGAGGCGCAGACCGGATGTCCATCACCCCGGATGGGAAAACGATGTATATGCCTTCCTTGGAAAAAGATTTTTGGAATGTGATCGATTGCGAGACCGGTGGTATAATTGAAAAAATAGACGTGGCGGAACGGGCCCATAATACCATCATTGGGCTGTCTGGAAAGCACGCCTACATGGCAGATATCTCCTCTCCTTTTTTGCATGTGGCGGAAACCAATTCGCACACAGTGGTAAAGAAAATCGGGCCCTTTTCTCACGGAATCCGCCCTTTTACAATAAACAGCAAAGAAACGCTTGCCTATGTCAATGTCAACGAACTGCTTGGATTTGAAGTTGGGGACTTACATTCGGGAGAAGTTTTGGCTAAAGTAGTTGTTGAGGGCTGGGAAAAGGGGCCGGTTCGCCGACATGGCAATCCCGCCCACGGCATTGGCCTTACTCCAGACGAAAGCGAGATTTGGATCTGTGACGGCCACAACATGCGCCTGCATGTTTTTCAGGCTGACCCACCCTACCAGCAACTTACCACGATTCCCGTCCAAGACATGCCGGGCTGGATTACCTTTAGTTTGGATGGCAAATATGCCTATCCGTCAAGCGGAGAAGTCATCGATGTAAAAACCAGGGAGATTATCACCCTTCTTAAAGACGAGCACCATAATTACGTAGCCAGTGAAAAGATGATCGAGGTTCATGTGGAAGGTGGCAAAATCATCCAAGCCGGGGATCAGTTTGGGTTGGGAAGAAAATAAGGTTATAAATGATAAGCGATGATAGGTGAAAAGTGATTTTGCGATCGGTGATTGTTATTTGGCTTTGAAGGAGGGATTGTTTTCCTTTGGTAAGACCTTTCATAAAGTTTGAAGCAGGAGGAGGTTGTAGGTATTTAGATTCTCAATTTATCAAGAAGATTCCTACAATTTGTGAATTAAGCGATGCCCTTGTCCGAAGAATTTTAAGATAATTATTATAATTGTTTGTGTGAGAACAGTGAGCTTTAAAATACAGGTTACTGTAGACCTCTACGATAAGGATATAGCAATGATAGTTGGCTCAACTCTTTACAAAAAGGGAAAAATTTCTTTGGGACAAGCCGCTGAACTAGCAGGACTAACCAAACGGACATTTGCTGAACTACTTGGAAAATGCGAAGTCCCTATATTTAACTACACGCTTTCTGACCTGGCTGGAGACGCCAAAAATGCCTAAGGTAATTCTTTTTGATTTTGGTGCTCCTGATCCGTTGGGCAGTTATAGCAGGAAAGTTAGCATAGGTGTTAATGCTGTCCTTTGGAATCAAAATATTTAGGCCGTAGAAAGTAGTTTGGAACTCCCGCGCATGCACTGGATTTACAATATCACGGAATATAAGAAGAGGCCATCTATAAAATGGCCTCTTCTACATGTTCGAATTAATGATCCTATAAATTCTTTATGCTCTCCCAATCCCAATCGTCATTCAGCTGTGCGATGGCGTGATGGGCGGTCATATCAAAGTGACAGGGAACAACAGAAACATAATTGTTGGCGATAGCCCACTCATCGTTGTCTTCCCCTTTGTCGAAATTGACAAAATTACCAGCCAGCCAGAAATACTTTCTTCCATTGGGGTCGTAACGGACATCGAAGTCCTCCTGCCATTTGGCACGTGCCTGCCGACAGATCTTGATGCCCTTTATCGCTTCATTCCGTTTGGGTGGGAAATTTACATTTAAGGCCACTCCTTTCGGTATTCCCTTTTCCAGTACCTGTCTGGTAATTTCTGCCACATAGTTTTCCAAGTGGGAAAAATCCGCCTTGGAACTGTAGTCGCACAGGCTAAAACCTATGGAAGGAAATCCTTCAATAGCCCCTTCGATCGCTGCGGACATGGTTCCGGAATACAACACACTAATCGAGGTGTTACTCCCGTGATTGATACCGCTGACGATTAAGTCGGGTTTCCTGTCCTTGAGGACATAATGCTTGGCCAATTTAATACAGTCAGCCGGTGTGCCACTTGATTTGAACGAGACTACATCTTTAAAGATCTCCTCTTCGTAAAGCCGGAGTGTGTTTCCAATGGTGATGGCATGCCCCATACCGGATTGAGGGCTGTCTGGTGCGACTACGATGACCTCTCCGAGGTCTTTCATGATATCTACCAAGACCCTGATGCCCCGGGAAGTGATACCGTCATCATTGGAAACCAATATAAGTGGTTTTGACATTTAAGATTCTTGTTGTTTTAACTGGTTGTAATAGGAAGTAATCCGCAATAAATCACCTCTTTTGTCATGGGATAACCTATTTTTCCGCATAAATAATTTCACCTCGGAGGATCTGTCATCCATGATTTCAAGCAATTCCCGTTTCTTTTGCCCATATTTGTATATTTCCTTGTTTTCCAGGAAATAAAAATTAAAGGCCAAGCGGTTAAATCCCATCATAGGCGGTCCCCACATTGGACCCATATGCATGCCTCCCATGCCCATGTTGTTCATCCCTCTGTTGTCTACGGTAATGAATTCCCGACATAACAGGGTGACATCATCCCCTTCCACAAGTAGCTCAAAAAACATGGGAACCTTATAATCGGACGTAGCGGCATAAGGTAGGCTGTAAAACACCCTCAACCCTCCGTAGAACTCATCGAATATTTCAAAATAATTGATGGATACAGCACTGAGGGTGGTGATGGATTGATCTTGGACATTAACTACGTTGTTATCTAAATCGTACTTTACCTTACCCATGAGTACTTCACCGGTAGTGAGGAATACTTTTCCATCATGCCATATTTGGGAGGGGAATTCCTGAGCTTGGGCAGCCGAAAAGACTGCAATACTTAATACAAGGAATATTATCGACTTTTTCATACCTCTTAATTTTGAGTGTGTCCAATTATACGGTATTCCATCCCAAATGTTAGGCTTGAATACCTATTCGAATGAAAGGACAGTTAGATTCGATTTGAATTTTTGTTTAGGATAAGGTGACCCATTTTATCCCTTTTTGTTTGTAAATAAACCTCATTATGTGGATTGGAATCTATCTCTAAAGGTACGGTGTCCACGATCTCCAACCCATACCCCAGCAATCCCGCTCTCTTGGTGGGATTATTGGTGATCAACCGGATTTTGGAAATATCCAAGTCACGAAGGATTTGGGCCCCCACGCCGTAGTCTCTTTTGTCCATGGGAAATCCCAGTGCCAAATTGGCCTGAACCGTATCCATGCCTTCTTCCTGGAGTTTATAAGCTTTCAGTTTATTTACCAATCCAATACCCCTGCCTTCTTGGTTCATATAAAGCACCACTCCTTTTCCTTCCTGTTCTACGATTTCCATAGCCTTGTGAAGCTGGGCGCCACAGTCGCAGCGGCACGATCCGAAGATGTCCCCCGTGACGCAGGAAGAGTGTACCCGAACCAACACTGGCTCGTCTTTTTCCCATTTACCCTTGATAAGGGCCATGTGGATTTCTTTGGTGTTGGTCTGCTCAAAGGCTATGAGTTCGAAATTTCCCCATTGGGTAGGCATGTCTACCCCTATTTCACGTTTTATAAGCGACTCATTCTTAAGTCTATAGGAAATCAAATCCCGGATGGAGATAATTTTCAAGTTAAATTTTTTGGCTACCACCATCAGATCCGGAAGTCGGGCCATGGTGCCGTCCTCATTCATGATTTCCACCAATACGCCTGCCGGCTTTAAACCTACCAGCCTGGCAAGGTCGATGGCGGCTTCGGTATGACCAGTCCTTCGCAAGACACCTCCCCGTTTGGCTTTTAAGGGAAATATATGGCCAGGTTTCCCAAGTTCAGAAGGATCAATGTTGGGATCAATCAACGCCTTTATCGTTTTAGCCCGGTCACTGGCAGATATTCCAGTTGTACATCCATGGCCAATCAGGTCAATCGATACGGTAAAGGGTGTCTCAAAGGCCGCGGTATTGGTGTTGACCATCATCTCGAGACCAAGTTCATCACATCGGTCTTCGATCAGCGGCGCACAGATAAGACCGCGTCCGTGGGTGGCCATAAAATTAATGATTTCTGGAGTCACCTTTTCTGCCGCACAGACAAAATCTCCTTCGTTTTCCCTGTCCTCATCATCCACAACGATAATAACCTGTCCGGCTTTGATGTCAGCCAAGGCCTCTTCAATACTGTTCAGCTTGATATTTTCTTTCATTTTAACCGATTATCTATTCTATTCTATCTTCCTTAACACAAATTAAGTCGAATTAAATCTTTTTACTGGAAACTTGTTTCAAATCAGTTGGAGATAACGGTGCCCAACTGTTTGTCAATCTCCACCTGATATTTTTTTAATTCCATATATACACCCTGAAGTTGGGTAATATCCACTTCGGAGGCCTCTCGCATTTTATCCATAAGCTCCTTAATCATCTTTTTGACTACCCCTTTTTTAAGCCTTAGAATTCCATAATAGACTGTTTTGGCCAAATCATCGGTCTCCATGATGGTGAAGATTTGATGGCGCTTCTCCCATAGTGCCGACAACTCGTATTTTTGGGTGATCATATGGATGACTTCCTGTTTGATTTCCGGATCTGATTTTCTGATGAAATAATCCGCATCAGGAAGGATGCCTTCCCGGAGTGCGCCTTTGTAGGCATCGAAAATCCGAATGAATACCGGAGTTTCAAACTTCAGCTCGTTGGTTTCCTCTATCAGGTAGTCACAGACGCGCAACTCTTCACTTACTTTTTCAAAGCCGTAGTTGATCAACAGCCGCATGGTCTCCCTTTCTTGTCGTAGAAGTTGCTGTTCGATGGTTTTGGAATGCGTGGTGGCCGCTGTGGGTAAGAGATCCTCCGGGAAGTTGGCGGGAGGGGAATTCTCGTTTTCTCTGGAACTGGGCCGATTGGCTTCTTTTAGAAAAATCTTGTTTAACTCCGAAAGAATTAATTCTTCCTCAATCTCGAGCAATCTGGACGATTCTTTGGTATATAGCGTTCGCAGAATGGGGTCGGGAATTTTGGCTATGCTCTGCACTATCTGACGCACCGCGGCTGCCTTTTCTATGGGATCAAATTGCCCTTCCTGCTTAAAAATCCCAATCTTGAAGCTTATAAAATCTTGGGATTTATCCTTCAGGTATAGGTTGAAAGCATCAGCACCGACTTTCTGGGCGTAGCTATCCGGGTCCTCCCCGTCTGGAAACACCACCGCCTTGACGTTCAAGCCTCCTTCCAACAGCATATCTATGCCACGCAATGAGGCTTTTATACCTGCCGCATCCCCGTCATAAAGCACAGTAACCTGATCAGTAAACCGCTTGATCAGCTTGATCTGGTTTTCGGTCAGGGAGGTGCCGGAAGAGGCTACCACATTTTCAATTCCCTCCATGTGCATGGAGATCACATCCGTGTACCCTTCTACGAGGTAGCAGTTATCCTGTTGACGGATAGCCTGCTTGGCTTGAAAGATCCCGTATAGCACATCACTTTTGTGATAGACTGCCGTTTCCGGGGAATTGATGTATTTTGGCTGGTTTTTATCCTTTTTGAGGGTTCGCGCGCCAAATGCGATGGTTTTGCCGCCCAAGTTGTGGATGGTAAACATCACCCTTCCGCGAAAACGATCGTAATATTTCCCGGATTGCTGTTCACGCTCCAGGATAAGACCGGCTTTTTGTAATGCCTCCTCTGTAAATCCTCCAATTTTGGCATTCTCCAGTAGGTGATCCCAGGCATCCAGGGAATAGCCCAGATCAAACTTATCGATGATGGCAGGAGTAAATCCCCGCTCTTTAAAGTAACTAAGACCGATCGATTTGCCTTCCGGGGATTCCAGGTTCTTGACAAACTCGTCCTTGGCAAAGTTAAGGGCTATATATAGACTTTCTTTTTCATTGTAAGCCTGCAAGGCTTGCGGGCTTGCCTGTTGTTGGTCCTCTATTATTTCGATCCCGTATTTTTGGGCCAAATGGCGGATGGCTTCCGTAAATCCAACCCCCTCAATATCCATAATGAATTGAATGGGGTCACCCGCCTTGCCACATCCAAAGCATTTGTAAATCTGTTTGGCGGGAGAAACGGAAAAGGAGGGTGATTTTTCCTGGTGAAAGGGGCAGCATGCCCAAAGGTTTTGCCCCTTGCGCTTGAGTTGTACATAATCGTTGACAACTTCTTCTATATCCACCCTTTCCCGAACACTGTCGGTCGTGACATTGCTGATTCCCATATGTGATGACTCTCCTTATCTCCCGCCAAAGATACGCCATATCTTTAAAATCGCTTATTCAATAAACCACTTAACGAAATTCGAAATCGTGACATAGTCGGTTTTAGCGTCAAATTTACGTTGCAAGGACATGGATACCCACCTTCAAAACGGGTTACTTTCCTTCTTTCTAAACTAATTTTTTTGATTATTAGTTTTACCTCTATGCCGGTGGTTTTCGAAAACTGCGGTGCACCTTCTCGGCAGTAATTTGATGGAAGTACCCGGATAAAGTGGCAACATTAATTTTAATAAGAAGGGATTTCAGACTAAATTGCAAAAAATTTCGTAAGTAATAACTATGCGTCTTACAGAAGATAATGTATTGAAGGCCTTGTCTACCGTAAATGACCCCGATCTTAAGCGGGATTTGGTATCATTGGGTATGATTCAAGACCTAAAAATAACTGATAATAAAATTGCTTTCAAGGTAGTATTGACCACCCCTGCTTGCCCTTTGAAAGAAATCATCAAAAATGATTGTATTCAGGCGCTGGAGAAGGCATTTGGAACACTTCCAGACTTGGATATCTTTATGACATCCAATGTAACTACCACCCGAAATAATTCGCCTTTACTCCCAGGTGTCAAAAACATAGTGGCCATTGCTTCCGGAAAAGGGGGTGTTGGAAAATCTACCTGTGCGGCCAATCTGGCCGTAGCATTGGCCCAGTTGGGAGCTAAGGTGGGACTTATCGATGCGGACATTTCAGGGCCATCTGTTCCGACCATGTTCAATGTGGAAGGCGAACAGCCTTCGATAAGACAGGATAATGGAAAAAACATAATCCTTCCCATAGAACAATATGGGGTCAAACTGATGTCGATTGGATTTTTGACTCCAGCGGACCATGCGGTGGTGTGGCGGGGTCCCATGGCAAGTTCTGCGTTGAAGCAGTTTATCGGTGATGTGGATTGGGGTGAATTGGATTACTTGTTGCTTGATTTGCCTCCGGGTACGTCTGACATCCATTTGACCATGGTGCAAACCATCCCTGTGACAGGTGCGGTAATCGTTACTACCCCGCAGAAAGTGGCGTTGTCGGATGCGACGAAAGGACTCGCCATGTTCAAGCAACCACAAATAAATGTGCCTATTTTGGGTGTTATAGAAAATATGGCTTATTTTACACCTGCAGAACTTCCTGATAATAAATATTACATTTTCGGGCAAGATGGTGGCAAAAGATTGGCCGAGAAACACCAAGTGCCCTTCTTGGGTGAGATCCCCATCGTTCAAAGTATCAGGGAAAGTGGTGACAGCGGATATCCGGCTGTGCTCAAAGAAGGCATATCAGGTGAAGCCTTTACCATGCTTGCCGAAAACGTGGCAAGACAGGTTGCCATCAGAAATGCCGATAAGAAAAAAACAAAGGTTGTTCAGGTAAATTCCTAATTGAGAAACATGCTTAATAAATACATAGATCAAATTGAATCCGCACTGGATACCATAAGACCCTATTTAGAGGCAGATGGTGGAAATGTGAAAGTCATCGGACTTACAGATGACATGGTGCTAAAACTGGAGCTCTTGGGGGCGTGTAGTTCCTGCCCGATGTCAACCATGACGCTCAAAGCGGGTGTGGAGGATGCCATCAGAAAAGCGATCCCCGAAATACTAAAAGTAGAAGCCGTAAATGTGGAAATTGCGTAACGCATCCTGCGGTACCCTACAAGATGTAAGAAAAGCAGCTGTTCTGACGGCTGCTATTTTCTTGCTTTTCCCACTTTTCCCGCATGGTCTTTCCCAGACCTATTTCGGAATTAACCCTACCCATCAACACGGTGAAAAATGCGCCACCGTATTTCTTGAAAAACAACAGGAAGAGATATTGGGAATATTCGGGACTAGGGAATACTTCGAATCGTGGGTTTTGGATAAAAAATCAACCTTAGACGAGCGCAACAAAACAAACCGAAAAAATGACGAGCCTGTACGGAAAATACCTGTGGTAGTACATGTGATCCATAACGGAACCGCCATAGGCACTGGAGCCAATATCCCCGATGAGCAGATTTTTTCCCAAATTGAAATTCTAAACCAAGACTTCAGGCGCCTCAACCCAGATTCGGTCAATACCCCGGAAGAGTTTTTGTTTATAGCCGCCGATGCAAATATAGAGTTTGTTTTGGCCCGAACAGACCCTGACGGAATGCCAACCAACGGCATCAACAGGGTAGCAGGAACCAGAGATAGTTATCCACTTGGATTTAGTGCCTTTATTTCCCAACTGGCTTCCTGGCCTCCTGAGAATTACCTAAACATTTGGGTAGTCCCCATGCAGGCTCCGAATATCGGTTATGCCACATTCCCTGTTTCCAATGAACTGGATGGTTTGGATTTTCCTGCCTCTACCCGACAGACTGATGGAGTTACCATTGATTACCGCTATTTTGGGCGGGGAGGAAATGCACTTACAGGTGTTTCTGGAAGAACAGCCACCCATGAAGTCGGTCACTTTTTTGGCCTTCGCCATATCTGGGGAGATAGCAGAGATTGCAGTGTAGACGACTTTGTTGTTGACACCCCTGCTCAACAGTCATTTACCACCACCTGTACGGCCACACCGCGGTTTTCCTGCGGATCTAGGGATATGGTTGAAAATTTCATGGATTATTCCCCGGACAACTGCATGAATATCTTTACCCAAGGCCAGGTCGACCGCATGAATGTAATCCTTCAATTTAGCCCCAGGAGGAATTCGTTGCTATTCAGTAATGCGTTGGACCAACCTTTATTATTGGAAAATGATATTTCCATAGAGCGGATTCTTGAACCCGTAAATTTTGTTTGTTCTCCCGAAGTAACTCCCCGGATAATCGTTGCAAATAAAGGAAGCAATCAAATTCAACAGCTGGATGTAACCATTCGTTTGAATGACACGGAACTTGAATTGAAACGAATTGAGGTAGCCTTGAACTTTGGCGAAACAGCGACCCTGAGTTTTATTCCCATATCGATTCCATCCGGCAATTCAAATATTTTTGAGGTTGAGGTGCTTGCTGTCAATGGGGTGGAGGATTCCGATACCTTTAACAATTATAAGAATTCGTTTCCAAGACACATCGAGCATATGTCACTTCCCTACACCTATTCAGCGACTGACTTCAATGATTGGGATACGAAAAATCCCGACAATTCAGTTACATGGGAGCAGATTTCCCTTCCTATTGATGGGACGGAAGAATCCCTGATTTTCCTCAATAGTTTCAATTACAACGTGCAGGGGGAAGTAGATTATTTCATCAGCCCAAGCTTTGATCTTACAGATTTAGCCCAGGCCCAGCTCACCTTCAATCTGGCTTATTCCCCATTTACCAATGAGCTGTATCAGGAAAGTCTGGTTGTGGCTGTTTCCGTAGATTGTGGCAACACCTTTGACGCAGTGGATTATTTATACAGCAAGCGGTATGAATCCTTGGCAACACAGCCGCTGACGTCCTCCGATTTCGAGCCCACGTCCGGGGATCAATTCCGGCGGGAACTGGTAAACCTCAGTGCCTATTCGGGACTATCAGATGTACGGGTAGCCTTTATTTCCTCAAACGGTTTTGGAAACAATCTCTATCTAAAAGACATCGCCATCAATGAATCGGAAATCTACCGCTATGATTTCAGGATTGAAAAATCGTTAAGTCCTTTACCCGTCACGGCAGGAAATCAGGAGAATGAAATCATCACCGTACAAAATACAGGTAATCTTCCCATTCGTCGCTTTCCGGTTGATATCCTTCTTAATAGTCGGGCGGAAGACAGGGAAACCTATGTGATGGAGGATTTTAATTTGGCTCCCGGTGAAACACTTCCGTTCCCCTTGCCAAACACGATCATAAACGGCCAAAACAGGTTGGATTATAGAATTTACGAACCCAATTTTGACCAAAATGGGGAAAATGAAAGTTTACTTACGAGGTATTTTGTCCAAGACGATACGGAAATAGCGAGTCCATGGCGGCAGAATTTCAACGGACTGGACCCAATCGGGTCCTGGATCCGGATAAACCCGGAAAGGAACTTTACCTCCTGGAGGTCGTTCCCACTTTCCGAAGGAGATCAGAATGTCCTGGGAGTGGCATCGATAGAATCTGGTTCTTCCTATTGGTTGGCCTCACCCCTATTTAATTTGAGTGAAACTGAGCAAGCAAGCCTCATTTTTGATTGGACGGCAGGAGGCTTTGAACTTGATTCCCCGGTTGTATTTGATGTACTGATCAGCAGGGACGGTGGAGTTACAGGTGAGGTAATTTGGAGCAAAACAGGAGTTGGGTTAAATCCTCTGGGAATGGGCACCTTGCCTTCCATCAATAATCCGGATGATTTCAGAGGTGAATTCTTGGACTTAAGTCGGTATGCCGGCGAAGAAAATGAGCCATTAAGGTTGTTTTTTAGGTTAAGTGACGAGGGAGCTGCCGGAGCAAGTATTTATTTGAACAACTTGGAGTTGTTTTATTCCAACGAACCTTTCCGGGTGGACCCCGGTCTGAACAACACCCTGATTTACCCCAATCCTGCCGAAGACAGGTTTCAAATCGTGTTTAACTTGGCGGAATTTGACGATGTCAAGGTTGAGATAGTAACGATGTCCGGTCAATTGGCCTATGAAAAAACATTTGAAAATACACTTAACCAAACTTATCGGTTTGGGACCAAGTTTTTGCCCAAGGGAGTCTACATGGTAAAAATCACCAGCGGTGCTGTTTCGGCGACCAAAAAGTTAATTATCAAGTAACTTATAGAAGTTTAGGGATTGTTGACGTTTCTTTTTCCGACGTGCAGTTATTCTTCGACCCATACCAACGGTGGGTATGTAATTTTCATTAATTTTACGATTCTATCACCTGATTAAATTGATGTATGACAGATCTTAAAGTCGGATTGAAAAGAGTAGGAATCAACCTGTTAATTATGCTTGGGATAATTTTGGTTTTACTGTTTACTTTTTTTGTTATTTACCTGCCCAATTACACCAACCACGGTGAATCGGTCACCGTTCCTGAATTGGAGGGATTGCATTACAATGAGCTTGAATCTTTCCTCAAGGCCAGGGATCTCAGGTATGAGATCACGCTTGACAGCGGATTTATAGCGGAATCAATTCCGCTTTCTGTTCTCAAACAAAATCCAAAGCCTGGCACAAAAGTGAAGCAAAACAGGAAAATATACATCACCCTCAACGCGGAAAACGCCCCATTGATCAAAATGCCCGGGTTGGTAAATACCCAGTTGAAAAATGCGCAGGAAATTTTGGCCAATTATGGATTGATACGCGGAGATATTGTGTATGTACCGGATATTGGACTCAATGTTGTATTGGAGCAAAAGTTTAGGGGAAGGGATATCAAGGAGGGATTCGAGATTCCGAAAGGCTCTCAGATTGATTTGGTAGTTGGCGACGGGTTGGGTAACCAAAGCCTATCCATACCAAACCTGATCGGTATGGATGATTCCGAGGCTGAGTTCCTTATTTTGGGATCCGGGCTCAGATTGGGCAATGTCAATTATGTCAAAACAGACACTGTTCCAAAAGGTACGGTTGTGAGGCAGTTGCCTCCTGAAGGGATCAGTGCCAAAACAGGGGTTCGCTTAGACATTTGGGTATCTGAACTGGAAGAAATATTGTAATGGGTATAATTGGTAGGAAAATGTGTTTGATAGCCTTCGGCACTTCGGTGCTGATGCTTGGCGGTACCCCGCTTTGGGCGCAATTCAAACAACTTCCTGTCGTCCTTTCCGAGAAACCTTCCTCCGGTCAACCCCAGGCAAGGATAATGGAGGAACCACTTTCTTTGCCTTTTTGGGATGATTTTTCAAGTGGAATCCTATCTCCCGGGCTGTGGGAAAGCAAGGGGTTGATGCCTTCCATGACCATGGGGATTGATCCACCCAGCATTGGCGTGTGTTTTATGGACGGTGTGGACTCGCAAGGTACCCCCTACGAACGGGACAGGCTAATAAACGGCAAAGGGGATCAGTTGATATCAAAGCCCATTGACCTTTCGGCCATCGCATCCAGTGAAGAAAATTCGGTATACCTCAGTTTTTTTTGGCAGCCAGGCGGCAAGGGTGAGCTGCCGGATGTCACGGACCAACTGGAACTACATGTCATGAACAATTCGGGTCAATGGGTTAAGATTTGGGAGGTTGTGGGAGGAGATGAGTCCCTTCGGCAGCAATTTACCCAAGAAATGATTCGCATTACCCCGGAATATTTCCACGATAACTTCCAATTCAAATTCCAATATGTGGGAAGGCTTTCCGGTCCCTTCGATTCCTGGATTTTGGATTATGTGTACTTGGACAAGGGAAGAAGTGCTTCGGATTATTTTTACGAAGACAGGACACTGACCAAAATGCCTAACAGTCCCTTTGGCAAGTACACCGCCATACCCCTTTATATGCTGGCAGCGGATGCCAATGGTTATTTAAACGTTATCGAAGGGCAGTTCAAAAACCTGAACAACCGGTTTAGGGCGATGGAATTTACCTTGGAGCTACGCAACCATCAAACTGGAAGCCTTATAAAAAGTATCAATTCAAACACCCCGATCAATCCCGTGCCGCAGGCTCGGGAACGGCGTAATTTCACGACCAGAATTTCTGAACCCATTGTGTGGACAGAAGAAGTTCCCTTTGATTTGGAGACAAAGCTTTATCTTTCGACAGGAGATGACTTCAAAGTCCGTCAGGTGGTCGGAAGAGATACGGTCTTTGAGCCTTCGATCGATTTTAGGATGAATGATACCGTGAAGTTTATGTTGCCAGTACGGGATTTTTTGGCCTATGACAATGGCTCTGTTGACTATTCCGCAGGTATTAACCAACGGTCAGGGATGTTAGCCGTAAGGTATGACGTGGCTGGGGAAGCCTTTGTTTCGGGAGTCAGCATTAACTTTACCAATTATCTCCAGCGCGGAAACGCGGTGGAACTGATGGTATGGGATTCGTTGGGCAGGCAGCCGGTATATAGACAAGAAGTACTGATTCCCGAATTGGAAAGCATGGATGATTTTGCCTTTTTCCCCATTGATACCGCTGTCCGGGTTTCCGGGAGTTTCTATGTCGGCTTTACCCAGTTTACCAATGATTTTATTTATGTTGGCCTTGACAAATCAAGCGATACAGGGGAAGAGGTTTTTTTTAATGTTGCTGGTAGCTGGGAGCAAAACACAACCGTTGCGGGAAGCCTGATGATCCGACCACATTTGTCCACAACACCCCCAGTCATGCCGGAAGAAGGAACTGGGGAAGAAGTGAGGATTTATCCAAACCCCGTCTTAAATCGCTTGACGATGGAGGGTGTGGTTGATGAGATTTGGGTCGTTGATTTTCAGGGCAGGGAAATTAATGTTCCCGTTGAATCAGTCGAAAACGGTAAAGTGCTTACTTTTGTGAACCAACATAAAGGCATCTACTTGATCAGGTATATGCACCAAAATAAAATGAAGTCCATTCGTATTTTAGTAAAATAAACCATGAAAGACATTGCAGTCAGTGAATTGAAAGAGCGGTTAGATAGCGGTGAAAAATTCGTTTTTATCGATGTGCGGGAGGAGTATGAGTATGAGGATGACAATCTGGATGCCTGGAATATCCCATTGGGAGAACTCCTGGACAAATTGGATGAATTGGAAGCCCACAAAGACGAGGAAATTATCATCCACTGCCGATCAGGTGCAAGAAGCGGCAATGCCAAGAATTTTCTTGCCAGTAAAGGATTCACCAATGTCAGGAATGTATTGGGAGGAATATTGGCCTACAGGACACTGGAAGGGGAAGATGAGTAACCATCTTCTTTTTGCTACTTAATGATAAAGGGTTGTGGAGTAAAGCATATAATAAATAGTAACAATGCCATCCAGCCAAGCATTTTTTGATTTTTGGTCAAAGGGGTATTGTCCATCACCTCGGGATGGTTGATCCCCATTACCCGACCCAGCAAAAAGGCGAAAAACAGCCATCCACTGTATCCTTCAACACCTGGAAAAACACTCACAATACTGTATTGTACAGCCACGATCAACAAGGCCACCATCCATTTGTTGGTATTGGAAAGGCCCGATTTGCGGAAACAGATATAGACAAAGCCCACATAAAGCGGAAGGGCAAGTATCAGGTAATTGAAATCCTCCTGGGGCGTCACGATGCCTAGTCCGGCAAAAAAAAGAAAGGTGGTATAAGCACCTAAGGATATCTTTCGGTGGTTTTTTGGGAAAAGGCCGAAAATGATGTGCCCTCCGTCCAGCTGCCCGATCGGAAGGAGGTTGATTGCGGTGAAAAACAAGGCCAAATAGCCTGCAAACAAATAAGGATAATGAATGACTTCGGACATGTTTGGCATTTTATCCGGATCAGCCAAGGTTTGTTCCATCGCCCAAAAGAGCAAATTGTATCCCAAACGGACGTTCATCACCTCTTCATTATTTTCCATGACGTATGCTGGATCCGCATATTCCGGATGGATCTCGTAGATATAATCGGCATCCGGTAGCTGGGTAAACCCATAGATAAGGATAAAGAGGGCCAAAACAAATCCGGCCAATGGGCCCGCTACGCCGATATCGAAAAATTTTCTGCGGCTGCTGACAAAACTTTTCATTTGTATAATGGCCCCAAAAGTTCCTATGGATGGAGCGCCAATAAACCCCAGCCATGCGGGGATAAAATAAGGTAGGGAAGTTTTCACCCGGTGATGGATGGAAGTAAACAAATGACCCAGCTCGTGAACTAACAATATTCCAATAAAAGGAATCGAAAAATGCAGGGCCTCCAGAAAGTGTTCCCTATCGAGCGGACTTTCACTCGATAGGATACTCCTCCCAAAAAGCCATTCTCCTCCTGAGAGGGTGGTTGCAATCAATGTCAACAAAAACAAAAGCCCGTGCTTCAGGTATTCTTTACTACTATACATCTTCGAAAAAACGGATTAATGCGTTGGGGCTATCAATGAGAAAGGTTTTCATTCCAACCTTTTCCGCCCCCATAAGGTTTTCCCGAAGGTCATCAAAAAAGAGGCATTCCCAAGGTTTCCCACCTATTTGCCTTACTACTTCGTTGTAAATTTCTGCCGAGGGCTTGCGAAGGCCCATTTCATGGCTGAGGAACAACTTGTCAAAGAGCAAGGGCCATTCGTCATCAGAAAGTTTTTCCCTGAAAAGCTGGTCCACCACCTTGAAGTGGATGGAATTGGTATTGCTCAACAGGTAGAGCGGGTAGGTTTGTTTTAGTTGGAGTAGCAGTTCGATGCGGTCGGATGGAATATCGATCAGGAGGGCATTCCAGATCTCGTCTATCCAGGCATCTTCCCAGTCCTGCTTGAAGTAGTCGCGGACTCCATTTCGGAATGTTGCCTCGGATATTTTTCCCATTTCAAGGTTGAAGTGGGTGTCGGAGACCATAAATTTTTTCCCGAGCCCATGATCCTTTTCAGGAAGTCGGCTGTTTAACTTATTGAAGGTAAGGGAATAATCAATGTCATAGATGACATTGCCCAAATCAAAGATTAAAAATTTGATTCCATTTAGCTTTTTCATGGACGGCAAAGTTGTGAATTTAAAACCAAATATGTAACATTGCAGTCCCAAAAGCAAGGTAAAGACGCAAGAAACGGTGATAATTGATTTTAACGTGGCATGGCGAAATCTATCTGATTTTAGTTGATTGGAGTATTGAAAAAGTGGTTTGATTATTGGGGAAGTTGAATTTGTCGGTTGTTCTTTCAAATAAAGAACAGTCAAAATTAATAGGGCCTATAGCTCAGTTGGTTAGAGCTTCTGACTCATAATCAGGAGGTCCCTGGTTCGAGCCCAGGTGGGCCCACTTGTAAATCAGCCACTCACGAATTTATATTCGGAGTGGCTTTTTTATTCGTGTTTGATTTTTCATATAAAGTGGTTCTTTGGCACCTACTTAATCCCTTTATTATTCTCGTTAAATTACTTTGGTTTAAACTTTTTTCGAATTAAAACCTTAAACGTGTCCATTGCTGAGATCAAAAAAAGCCCGAGAGTTTGTTTTCTCGGGCTTCATTTATTGGAGATGGAATCGAAGATAAGCTAAGGTTATTAAGAGGTAAGTCAGCGGAAATATAAGTGGCTCTTCATTTTCCAAACACCGTTGCTACCATGCAAATTTCTGAAATCAATTTTTTGTTTTTATTGATACTTTTTTCATAATTTTAACATTATTTTGTTTTATTTTTTTCAAAAATCATTTTAACTTCTGAAATAATGTGGAAAATAAAAAACTCCCACTAACCTATATTAGGTTAACAAATAACCCTACAAAGAGCGGAGCAATTAACGCAATGCTGACG
>JBBQXZ010000030.1:0-29909 GCA_038209145.1 Cytophagales bacterium
ATTTTATCGGATGACTTGTGTTTTCAGTGGTTCTCTTTTGGCTATCAAAAGGATATTTTTGTGGTAATCGACCGGGTACAGGAATTTGTGTACCTGTTTAATCTGAAGGGGGAATTGTTGAATTCAAAACCACTTAACGGAAAGATTCCCATATCCGTAAGCTTCTCAGGAAGTAAGAATGAATTTCTGGTATCCAACATTTACCAAAATCAGATGCGGGAGTTTAAGTTGCCCTTTTAATTTGGCTAGCCCTAAAATAAGCCCTATTTTACAATTAATATTTAATCTGAATGTTACAAATATGCTTAAAGAAATGACAGGGTTTGATTATATGGAACATTGGGTTGACCAACTTTTAATCAACGCTGGTGTCTCTGAGGAATGGACGATTTATCTACGGCTCGTTTCGCTGCTCACAGCCTTGGTGTTCATTTCCGTCCTTGGT
This sequence comes from Cytophagales bacterium, assembly GCA_038209145.1. Taxonomy (GTDB): domain Bacteria; phylum Bacteroidota; class Bacteroidia; order Cytophagales; family Cyclobacteriaceae; genus Lunatibacter. The sequence continues at coordinate 446 of JBBQXZ010000030.1, forward strand.
TATTATTTCACCAAAAAGATAATAATTGGCTACATCTACAAATTGGTCCGGAAATCCCCGATCAAATGGGATGATATTCTAGCCGACAATCAAGTATTCAACAACGTGGCCCACATTGTGCCGGCAATTTTTGTACGCATTCTTGCACCGAATATTTTCAGTGATTTTACTTCCATACTTCCATTTATCATCAAATTAACCGATGTCTATTTGGTCGTTGTCAGTATGACTGTAGTTTTTTCGGTGTTAAAAGTGGCTGAATTTAAACTCTCTTCCCATCCGGCTTTCAAAGACAAGCCATTGACAAGTTATTTTCAACTTAACCGGATTATCTTATATATCGCTACCGGCATACTTGTACTATCCATTCTGTTGGGTAAATCGCCCCTCTATTTCTTAAGTGCTTTTGGTGCGATGACCGCCATCTTGTTATTAATATTCAAAGATACAATTTTGGGGCTGGTTGCCAGTGTACAGATGTCTTCCAACGACATGGTACGGGTAGGGGATTGGGTGGAAATGCCCAAATTCAATGCCGACGGCGATGTGATAGCCATTAACCTCAACACGGTCAAAGTCCAAAATTGGGATAAAACCATAACTACCATCCCGACTTTTTACTTTATCACTGACAGTTTCAAAAACTGGCGTGGTATGGTTCAAAGTGGAGGTAGAAGGATCAAAAGATCGATTTACATTGATACGCACACCATACGGTTTGTCGATCCGTCCATGAGAGAGGAATTCAAGAAAATCCACCTGGTGAGAGAACATATTACAGATCGGCAGAAAGAGATAGAAAAGTACAATTCCGATAATCAAATCGATACGTTGGTCTTAATTAATGGAAGGAGAATGACAACTATTGGGGTATTCCGAAAATATATTGAAAACTACCTTATGAAACACCCTGGCATCAACAAGGAAATGATGATCATGGTAAGGCAACTGGCTGCTGAGGATAGAGGAATTCCACTGGAAATATATTGTTTCACAACTACCACGGCTTGGCTGGCTTATGAATCTATTCAGGGGGATGTGTTCGACCACCTATACGCTGCGGCCAAATTTTTCGGTATTGAAATTTTCCAACAGCCCAGCGGAACCGACATCAAAGGTGGGTTTGAGCAAATTGGAAGCATCCGGCCTAAAAACTAAATTCAATACCTTTGGTCAAGAATACGTAAAATCTTTCCGGCCTTTACTAAAAATGCAATTTCAATTTGGCTTAGTAATTTATTTAAAAAGTCTTTTGTCCGACTCATCCTTAAAAATAACCCTGAATTATTACCTTTTATCAAGCAGCTGAATAAAAGAACGGAGGCCGTATTATGGGTTTCACAATAACATTTTTTGCAGGGATTCGTTAAAATTCTGATAAAAAAAGCATCCAGATTCGGATGCTTTTTTTAGAGGTCGAGAGCGGATTCGAACCGCTGTACGAGCTTTTGCAGAGCTCTGCCTAGCCACTCGGCCACTCGACCATTTATAATTGGATTGCAAATCTAGGCATTATTAAGCTTTATATCAAAAACCATCCGAAATATTTTAGTTAATTCAATGGTTGACTCAATTTTTGAATAATTCACATGAGTAAATCCGGAACAGCGAAGAAAATGTAACTGGATTGAAAATTAATTAGCAAATAAAGGTTATTTATATTAATTCTAAATAAATAAATATCAAATCATCGTCTAATCAATCATTTGATATACAAATAATTAACAGATTAATTCCCAACACGCGCAAATTCATGCTGTTCAAATAGGTAAGTTTGAAAAATAGAAGTTGGGTAGTACATTTGTGGGGAATTTCAATGTGGTGGAATAAAATTGAGAAAATTAAAATAAAACTATGTCTATCAAACGCTCATTCTTAGGGGTGCCTGTTCATGTAGGAATATTGTTGCTGGCTTTTTTCCTTTTCAGAGGAGCTGAGACCTATGCAGTAAACCCCGAGGTATCGGATAGTGAAGATGCCATTCAGGCAGGGCAAGCTTTGTTCAATGCGAACTGTAAAGCTTGTCACAAATTGGACCAGAGATATACCGGTCCCGCATTGCGCGGTGTTACAGAGCGTAGGGAACTAGATTGGGTTATGCGTTTCATCAGCAACTCCCAGAAGGTGGTTGAAAGTGGAGATGCTACCGCTGTTGCTTTATATAAGGAGTACAACAACATTGTGATGCCTTCAATGGAATTCCTTAGTTCTGATGAAATAATGAATCTGCTGTCATATATTGAATATGGGGACAAAGCAGCGGCAGCTACTGAAGTCGCAACGGCAGCTGATGGCACAACGACTGGAGGTGGGGGAATTCCAAACGAATATTTAACCATTATGTTGGTTGTTTTGGTATTCGTCCTTCTACTTATTCTGGTAGTACTCGGACTGATTGTTTCTGTACTTACGAAATACATGAATACCAGTGACAAACTTGATGAAGACGATAAGGCATTTATAAACCAAAAAGGAAGCGTCAAAAAGTTGCTGACAAGTGATGGTTTTATTGTAATTGTCACGACCATCGTGCTTGCTTTGGTAGTAAAGACAGCCATTGATGGGATTTATGGTGTTGGGATCCAGCAAGGCTACGCACCAGTTCAGCCTATTGCATATTCTCACCAGTTGCATGCTGGCCAGTATGAGATTGAATGCCAGTATTGCCATACTGGAGTGGAGATCGGCAAGTCCGCCAACATTCCTTCCGCCAACATTTGTATGAATTGCCACATGCACATCCAGAATGTCGGAGGACAAGAAGGAATTTCTCCGGAAATCGCAAAATTATACGATGCGTATGACAATAACAGGCCTATAGAGTGGGTAAGGGTTCATAATCTTCCGGATTTGGCTTATTTCAACCATTCCCAGCACGTAGTAGTGGGAGGTGTAGAATGCCAAACCTGCCATGGCCCTATCGAGGAGATGGAGGTAGTATATCAGCACAGTACGTTAACTATGGGTTGGTGTATAGACTGTCACCGGAACACCGAGATCAATTCTCAGGGTAACGAGTATTATGACAAGCTAGTCCTCCTGCATGCAGACTCCAAAGATGCGCTCAAAGTAAAGGACATCGGCGGTTTGGAATGTGCCAAATGTCATTATTAAAAAATTAATCTTACTAAAATCTTTTTGATAAGAAATGAAAGATAATAAAAAGACGTACTGGAAAGGGTTAGAACAATTGACCAACGATCCCGAATTCGTGAAATATGCGGATAAGGAATTCGCCCAAAACCTACCCCTTCACAAGTCTAATGAGGACGGCAGTGCATCCAGAAGGGATTTCCTTAAAATGATGGGGTTCAGTTTAGCCGCCGCATCATTGGCAGCTTGCGAAGCACCAGTCAGAAAAGCTATTCCCTATGTCACCAAGCCGGTAGATATAGATCCCTCCATCCCCAATTATTATGCTTCAACCTTTGTTTCCGGAGGTGATTACGCTTCCATAGTAGTAAAAACCAGAGAGGGTAGACCAATCAAAATAGAGGGCAATATCCTTTCTCCGATTACCCAAGGAGGAACCAGTGCCATTGTAGAGTCCTCTGTTTTGTCCTTATATGACAAACAGCGAATCGCTGGGCCTCATATCAATGGAGAAAAGGTCACCTGGTCCGACTTTGACACAGATATTTCAGCCAAATTAAGAGCTGCGGGGACAATTAAAGTCGTAACAAACACAATCCTATCTCCTTCAACTGAAAAGGCTATTGCTGCTTTTGCGGAATCCATGGGTAATGTTGAAGTGGTTACTTATGACCCTATTTCAAATTATGGTATTACCAAAGCCAGTGAGACATATTATGGGATGGGTGTTTTACCCTCCTATTATTTTGACAAAGCGGCAGTCATTGTAAGTTTCGGTGCCGACTTTCTAGGTACCTGGATTTCACCGATAGAATTTACCAAACAATATAGCAAAGGTCGGAAAATCTCGAAAGAGAATCCCAACATGTCCCGACATTTCCAGTTTGAATCCAACTTGTCGCTTACCGGTGCCAATGCGGATTACAGAACCCCAATCAGGGCCTCTCAAAGCGGCTTGGCAGTTTTGGCATTATATAATCTGTTGGCGAGAAAAGCCGGTGCCGCGACGGTAAATGCACCCTCCATTGAAATCAGACACCTGTCCAAAGCAGCGGATGAACTTTGGGCGAATAAAGGTAGTGCCTTGGTGGTTTCCGGATCAAATGATCCGAACGTGCAAGTGGTCATTCACGCCATCAACGATTTAGTTCAAAGTGCAGGCAACACCCTTTCGCTGGCCCGAGAGGCATATTTCCGAAAGGGAAATGATGCCAAAATGAATCAGCTCGTAGCCGATATGAATGGGAGTAGGGTTGGGGCAGTTATTTTTTACAACTGTAATCCAGTTTATGATTTTGCTAGGGGAGCTGAATTGGCAGAGGCAATAGCAAATGCCAAGGTTTCAGTATCCACAGGTGAAGCCATGAATGAAACTGCCGCCAAAGTACAATACTTGGCTCCGGATCACCATTTCTTGGAGAGCTGGAATGATTTTAATCCCAAAGTAGGGGAATACAGCCTATCCCAACCTACTATCTCCCCCCTGTTTGATACCCGTCAGGCACCGGAAAGTATGTTGAAATGGGCGGGAGTTACCACTCCTTATTACAATTTTGTTCAGGACAACTGGAAGGAATCTTTTTTTGGTTCAGGGGAAGGAAGTGGTGATTTTCAACAATTTTGGGATGAATGCCTGCACAACGGGGTGTTTCATGTAACCGCTGAAGGACTGGGTGAGCCTGTTGCTTTGGGAGATATCAGTGCTACTGCTGCGGCCATCGGAAGTAGCTATAAAGCAGATAATACTGGAACTGAACTCGTGGTTTACGCCAAAGTCGGTATCGGTTCTGGAGCTCATGCCAATAACCCTTGGCTTCAGGAAATGCCTGACCCCATCTCAAAAGCTACCTGGGATAATTATTTAACCGTATCCCAAAAGTGGGCAAATGACAACGGCCTGAAGATGTTTGAAGGAGCCACAATCCTGGCTAATCTGACCGTAAACGGGAAATCAATAGCAGTTCCCATCTTGGTGCAGCCCGGTCAGGCAGAAGGGACCGTAGGCCTTGCGTTGGGATATGGAAGGACCGATGCCGGTCGCGTGGCCGATGGAGTAGGTGTCAATGCCTATGCCTTGCTTGACAGTTCCAAAGGCTTTGTCAATTACGAAATCACCGAAGGGGTAACCATTGAATTAACGGGTGATAGTTACAAAATAGCCCAAACACAAACCCATCAGACCTACATGGACCGTAATTTTGTGGTTCAGGAATCTACCTTGGGTGAATATAAAAAGGATGCAAGTGCAGGCAGGTATCATCCGGAAATCTACAAGGATGGGGAATTCCTCAAGCCTTCAAAAATATCCCTTTGGGCGGGTCACAAATACAGCCAACACCACTGGGGTCTGGCTATCGATCTAAATTCCTGCACAGGCTGCAGTGCTTGTACTGTCGCTTGTCAAGTCGAAAACAACGTGGCCGTTGTCGGGAAGCAGGAAGTTCTTAATCGAAGAGAAATGGCCTGGATAAGGATTGACCGCTATTACAGCTCTCCGGAGGGTGCCACTGAATATAAAGAGCTGGAGAATGCTGCTGATAACCCGGAAGTAATCTTCCAGCCTATGATGTGCCAGCATTGCAACAATGCGCCTTGCGAAACGGTATGCCCGGTAGTGGCAACTACCCACAGCTCGGAAGGATTGAACCAAATGACCTATAACCGTTGTATCGGAACCCGCTATTGCGCGAACAACTGTCCGTATAAAGTACGGCGGTTTAACTGGTTCAAATATCACGACAATCAAGATTTTGCCGGAATCAACGTGGCACAAAATGATGATATGGGCAAAATGGTATTGAATCCGGATGTTACCGTAAGAGCTAGAGGTGTTATGGAGAAATGTTCCATGTGCGTGCAGCGGATTCAGGCAGGCAAGCTGACAGCCAAAAAAGAAAAAAGAAAAATACAAGACGGGGAGATTAACGTAGCCTGTGCGGTTGCGTGTCCATCAGATGCGCTGGTCTTTGGAGACATGAATGATCCTGAATCCAAAATCTATCAGATGTTAAAGATACAGGAGGATACAATTTCTGCCTTTAAGGAAGTCAACGAAGAAAGAGCCTTTCATGTGTTGGAAGAGATAAACGTTAGCCCAAATGTTTGGTATTTTACCAAAATTCGTAACAAGGATATAAACGAAGCTTAACATTTTTAAAGAATAAAATATGCAGGTATCTTCATCCATTCGCGAACCGCTGATTACCAGTGGGAAGACTTACAAGGACGTTACCAATGACGTGTGCCGTCAGGTGGAAGGCAAACCGACAGTTAGCTGGCTTTTGGGTTTGGCTCTATCATTGGGCGTGCTTCTATTAGGAAGCTTGGCGCTCGTTGCCACGCTTTGGGAAGGCATCGGCTTATGGGGACTAAACAAAACTGTAGGTTGGGCTTGGGACATTACCAATTTCGTATGGTGGGTAGGTATCGGTCACGCCGGTACGTTAATATCAGCTGTGTTGTTACTGTTCAGACAGAAATGGAGAACATCCATTAACCGTGCTGCCGAGGCAATGACAATCTTTGCCGTTATTTGTGCCGCCTTGTTCCCGCTCATTCACATGGGCAGACCTTGGGTAGGTGCCATTTGGGCCCTACCACTTCCCAATACGTATGGGTCGCTTTGGGTTAACTTCAACTCGCCGCTTCTTTGGGACGTTTTTGCAATCTCTACCTATTTTGCGGTTTCCCTGGTGTTTTGGTACATCGGCCTTATCCCCGATTTTGCCACCATCAGAGATAGGGCAACAGGGATCAGAAAAACGATTTATGGCGCATTGAGTTTTGGTTGGGATGGTGCGGCAAAGACATGGATGAGATACGAATCAGTGTCTTTGATCTTGGCGGGTTTGGCAACTCCATTGGTACTTTCGGTTCACACCATTGTATCCTTCGATTTTGCCACCTCAGTGATTCCGGGATGGCACACGACTATATTCCCTCCCTACTTCGTTGCGGGTGCGATTTTCTCAGGTTTTGCCATGGTGCTTACCTTGATGATCATTACTCGGAAAGTTTTCAAACTTGAAGATTACATTACAATTGGTCACATTGAACTGATGAATATTGTGATTATCATTACCGGTTCGATAGTGGGTATTGCCTACATTACAGAGTTTTTTATTGCCTGGTACTCTGGAGTAGTGGCAGAGCAATATGCATTCTACAACAGGATGTTTGGCCCATATTGGTGGGCATACTGGTCTATGATGACTTGTAATGTGATCTCCCCCCAGTTGTTCTGGTTCAAAAAAATCAGGACTTCCGTAGCTGCCACTTTCATATTGTCATTCGTGGTGAACATAGGAATGTGGTTTGAGCGATTTGTTATCATTGTGACCTCCCTGCATAGAGACTACCTTCCTTCGTCCTGGGTAATGTTTTACCCCACACTGGTTGATGTTGGTGTTTACTTGTTCACATTCGGGTTCTTTGGCACCTGTTTCTTGTTATTTGCCAAATTCTTTCCAGTGATCAACATGGCGGAAGTTAAGGCAGTACTTAAATCTTCATCTGAAAAAGTATCTGAAAAAGTAATTAAATAATCATGGAAAGAGATAGTAATTTTATTTTAGGAATCTTTGATGATGAGGATGTATTGATGAATGCCGTTAAGGATGTAAGAAAGAGCGGTATCAAAATTCACGAGGTCTACTCTCCGTATCCAATACATGGACTGGACGAGGTGCTGGGATACAAAAGAAGCAAACTACCCATAGCAGCCTTTTTATTTGGCTTGTTAGGCACTATACTGGCACTTACCATGCAGTTTTATATGAATAAGTTTGACTGGCCGATGATTATCGGTGGTAAAGATTTTGCTTCTATTACTTTCGTACCTGTTACTTTTGAAGTAACCGTTTTGCTGGCAGCATTTGGGATGGTAGGAGTATTTATGGTTACCAGCAATCTCAAGCCCTGGGGTCAGCCACGGATCTTTGACCTTCGTAGTACAGACGACAAGCATGTCATGGCCATTGATATCGCCAATAACGCCTCCTTGTCTACCGATGTAATTACCGAAGTATTGAAAAATTCGGGAGCTACGGAAATTAACCGCAAAAATTTTGAATAGGTAATCGATTAACTTATGAAATTTCAAATATCAACATATTTATTGGCAATCGCCGGGGTTTCTCTAGGACTAGCTTCCTGCAGTGCCTCCGGTGATTATCCTGGAACAGAATATGCTCCTCAAATGTACCATTCGGTAGCCTATGAACCACTTACCCAAATCAAGAATGAAGAGGAAGGCATGTGGCTTTCGAATAGAGAAGATGGCAAGGGTGAGTTTTTCAACAGCAACATCAACAATCCGAGTGGCATGAACATGCGGGAACCAGTGCCTAACACAGTTCCAAGAAATAATAATGGGATGCTTCCCTATAGGTTGCGTGTTGCCGATCTTGAAGGAGCTGCGTTGGTTGAGAACCCCGTGGAATCCTCAGAAGAAGTATTGGCACAAGGAGCTCAGCTATATATACAATACTGTTCTGCATGTCATGGGGCAGGTGGTGAAGGAGATGGCAAGGTTGGTGAAGTAATCGGCGGGGTGGCAAATCTGAAGGGAGGGGCCTATTTGGGGCTCTCGGATGGACATATCTTTCACGTCATTACCCATGGAAAAGGAAGGATGGGCGCTCATGGATCTCAGATGTCTATCGAGAAAAGGTGGAAAATTGTGCACTATGTTAAACAAGAAATCCAGAAATAAAAATGGCACAGGTAACTAATTATAACTTAGATCAAAAATTTGATTTCTCTGCCGGAATTAAGAAAACGGTTATTACGGTTGGGGTAGTAGGTGCTGTTCTTCTATTAATAGGGATTCTTTTTGGAATCTTTGGTGGACATGCCCATGAAGGAGAAGTGGGTGATCACGCCTTCCATTGGAGCCAGCGGCTTTATGCCAATCTTTGGATTAATAATGTTTATTTTACAGGGATAGCTATAATAGGTGTTTTCTTTTTTGCAATTCAATATGCTGCCCAGGCAGGATGGTCAGCTCCGTTGGTTCGGTTGATGATCTCCTTCGGTCACTGGTTGCCCATAGCTGCAGTTCTTATGCTTGGTACCTTCTTTATCGCCAACCATGATTTGTTTCACTGGACACACAGCTACGTTTACGAAAAGGGAACAGAAACCTACGATAGGATTATAGACGGAAAAGGTGCTTTCTTTTTCTGGCCCTTGGAAAAAGGAACCTTTCCGATTTTCTTTATTGTCAGGATGGTTCTGTTTTTCGGATTTTGGGTATTCTTTTTTAACAAATTGAAAAACCTTTCCGAACAAGAAGACTTAAATGGGGGTACAAGTTATTGGTATGCACTGAGAAAGTGGTCTGCAATCTTCTTGGTTTTCTTCGCTGTTTCTTCTTCCATGAGTGCTTGGGATTGGGTAATGTCCATCGATACGCATTGGTTTTCCACCTTATTCGGATGGTATGTGTTTTCATCCTGGTTTGTTGCTGGTTTATCAGCTATAACCCTATTTACCCTTTTTCTGAAAGACATGGGGTATCTTGGAATGGTCAATCAAAACCATATCCATGATATGGGTAAATTTGTATTTGCTTTCTCTATTTTCTGGACTTATATCTGGTTTTCACAGTTCTTGCTTATCTATTATGCAAATATTCCCGAGGAGTCAGTCTATTTTATTGAAAGACTCTCCAGTGATGTGTATGGATCGTTCATTTATGTCAATATCGGCTTAAACTTTGTATTGCCGTTCTTTGTTCTTATGACACGAGATGCGAAGCGACATGGAGTTTTCCTTAAACTTGTCTGTACCTTGATTCTATTTGGACATTGGATTGATTTCTTTCTGATGGTTCAGCCCGGTACGTTGGGTCACAATGGTGGAATCGGTCTGATGGAGATTGGTCTACTGCTAGTTTACGCTTCGGCCTTTGTTTTGGTGGTATTGACCAACCTGGCCAAAGGTAATTTAATAGCCAAAAACCACCCAATGTTAGCCGAAAGTCTTCATCATCACATTTAAATTTTATCCGAAAAATTAAATAATATGTACGGATTTCTTATTGCAATCGGTGTTGTTTTGTTACTGTCCGTTATTTGGATGGTTTATAGAATTCAATCGCTTATTTCTGTTGCCAAAGGTTCTGATAAAAAGATTGAGACTACTTCAAATAAAGTTAACGCCTTCTTATTCGTAGTCTTTCTGGTAGGCACTTTTGGCCTAATGACCTGGTATTCCATTAAAGAATTCAGTAATTATCAATTGCCGATAGCTTCTGTTCACGGTGAGGTTACAGACAAGCTCTTTTGGATTACTATGGCTGTGACGGGATTCATTTTTATCCTGACGCATATATTGCTTTTCTGGTTTCCTTATAAATATCAATATAAAGCCGACAGAAGGGCAGCCTATTATCCTGACAATAATAAGTTGGAAGTAATTTGGACGCTGGTTCCCGCAGTCGTACTCGCATTGCTGGTTATTTCTGGATGGAGGGCATGGACAGACATTACTGATCCCGCTCCGGATGGGGCACATCAGGTGGAGTTAATGGGTTACCAGTTTGCCTGGGAAATTCGATATCCTGGTAAAGATGATATTTTGGGGGATTTTGACTATCGCTTGATAAACGCTTCTAATTCAAGGGGCATTGATTTTTCTGATCAGAATTCCATAGATGATTTTCCATCTCAGTCTGTTGTTATCCCAAAAGGGGAACCTGTTATATTCAAAATTCGGGCGAGGGATGTATTACATTCTGTTTTCGCTCCGCACATGCGGCTTAAAATGGATGCAGTACCTGGAATGCCAACCCGTTTTTGGTTCATTCCTACCAAAACAACTGCGGAAATGAGGGTTGAGTTGGGTGATGATGAGTTTGAATATGAAATAGCTTGTACTGAGGTTTGCGGTAGTGGGCATTTTTCCATGAGGAAGGTAATAACTGTAGTAGAGCCTGAAGAGTACAGAAAATGGTATAATGATCAAAAGACCTTTGTGGACTCCAATCCAAGTTTAGTATTAGATCTTCCTTTAGATGATAAGGGCTTGGCAAGGACATCAAACGAATAAACTAAATAAAATTAAATCAATAGAAATATGTCGGTAGCTAACGTTTCAGCACATGGTGTTTCAGCGCATGATGAACATCATGACCATGAGCATAAGGACAGCTTTATAACAAAGTATATTTTCACGCAGGACCATAAAATGATCGGTAAGCAATTTCTGATTACCGGTATGTTTTGGGCGCTGATTGGTGGGTTTCTATCCATATTGTTCAGAATTCAACTGGGATTTCCTGAAATGAATCTGGAGTTTCTTAAACCATTGTTAGGCGGTTGGATTACGGAGACAGGTCAACTGGATCCCAATTTCTATCTGGCTCTGGTAACTATGCACGGAACCATTATGGTTTTCTTTGTATTGACGGCAGGATTAAGCGGAACGTTTTCTAATTTCTTGATCCCACTTCAGATCGGTGCCAGAGACATGGCTTCCGGATTTATGAATATGTTGTCCTACTGGTTTTTCTTTACCTCAGGTGTCATCATGTTTATTTCCCTGTTTCTTGAGCGGGGACCCGCTAGTGGGGGTTGGGTTGTTTACCCTCCCTTGTCCGCACTTGAGCAAGCCATGCCCGGTTCCGGATTGGGAATGACACTTTGGTTAATATCAATGACTTTCTTTATTGCTTCATCGCTGTTGGGAGGGATCAATTACATTACCACTGTGATCAACTTACGGACCAAAGGAATGTCTTTCTCCAGATTGCCATTGACTATCTGGGCGTTTTTCCTTACCGCGGTTATTGGTTTGTTGTCTTTTCCTGTATTGTTCTCAGCGGCGTTGTTACTCGTATTTGATCGAAGCTTTGGTACCAGTTTTTATCTTTCCGACATTTATATTGGTGGAGAGGCCTTGCCAAATACAGGTGGTAGTGCAGTCTTGTACCAGCATTTATTTTGGTTTTTAGGTCACCCTGAGGTATACATTGTACTTCTTCCGGCATTGGGCATTACTTCCGAAGTCATAGCTACCAATTCAAGGAAACCTATTTTCGGGTACAAAGCCATGATCATTTCCATGCTTGGTATCACCATACTCTCTTTTGTCGTATGGGCTCACCACATGTTTGTGTCAGGACTTAATCCGTTTTTGGGTTCCATATTCATGTTTTTGACATTGATTATTGCAGTGCCTTCCGCAGTTAAAGTCTTCAACTATCTCACTACACTCTGGAGAGGAAATTTGAGATTTACCACAGCCATGATGTTTTCTATTGGATTGGTTTCCTTCTTTATCTCGGGTGGACTTACAGGAATATTCCTTGGTAACTCTGCCATTGACATTCAGCTGCATGATACGTATTTTGTCGTGGCTCACTTTCACTTGGTAATGGGATCTGCTTCGTTCTTTGGACTGATGGCTGGTGTTTATCATTGGTTTCCAAAAATGTTTGGTAGAATGATGGACGAGAAATTGGGTGCAATTCATTTTTGGTTAACGTTTGTAGGTGTTTATATGGTCTTTTTCCCCATGCACTACATTGGTATTGCCGGTTTTCCAAGAAGGTATTATAGCTGGTCCACTTATTCTTTCACGGATATGTATACAGATTTGAATATGTTTGTGTCTGTGGCAGCCTTTATCACCTTTGCTGCCCAGTTTATCTTCCTATTCAATTTCTTTTACAGTATGTATCGGGGAAGGATTGCTTCGCTGAACCCATGGCAATCCAATACCTTGGAATGGACTACTCCCTTGCATCCAAAACATGGTAACTGGCCGGGTGAAATACCTTCGGTCTACAGATGGCCTTATGATTATTCCAAGCCGGGAGCCAAGGAAGATTTTATTCCCCAGACGATACCACTTTATGCAACTCCAGAATCGAACTTGCCTCACGAAGAGAAGTTGATAAAACTGGAAAAAGAGATTATAGCCGAAGAGGAGCAGGTGTTGGTTGCCAATGAATACAAAGAATCGTAAAAAACTAGATAGCTTCCGTAATATCAGCTTGATTACTACGGCAGCTATTTATTTTCTAATATTGGTTGGTGGAATAGTCCGAAGTACCGGTTCTGGTATGGGATGTCCCGATTGGCCAAAATGTTTTGGGAGCTGGATTCCGCCTACTAGTGTGGATCAGCTCCCAAACGATTATTTGGAGGTTTATGTCCAACAGCGTTTGGCCAAAAACGAAAGGTTTGCGGGATTGCTTGCAAGCTTGGGATTTCCTGAACTGGGTCAGCAGATTCTGCAAGATGATTCGGTAGCTCAGGAAGAACCATTCAATGCAACTAAAACTTGGATAGAATATATTAACAGGCTTATAGGTGCTGTTATTGGGTTGCTGGTCCTGATTACTGTTTTTCGGGCAATTAGGATCTGGAAAATAGACAAGAAATTCACCTATCTGAGTTTTTCCGCACTTATTTTTGTCCTATTTCAAGGCTGGATAGGTTCCATAGTTGTATCTACCAATCTCCTGCAATGGATGATAACAGTACATATGTTGCTTGCTTTGGTTATTGTCTGCCTGTTGTTGTACATTTATTTCCTGGCTTACCTGGCCCTCGGTCGATCCTCTGAAGTTTTCTTACATAGTAAGTCCCTGAATTATGTGATAGCAATTTGTATTTTGCTGATGGTTATTCAAATTGTATTGGGCACACAGGTTAGGGAAGAAGTGGATGTTATGGCTAGAAAGTTTACTGAAACCTATCGAGATTCATGGATTGGGGGGTTGGGAATAACCTTTTTTATTCACAGATCTTTCTCCTTGTTAATCTTGACCTTGCACCTTTTCTTTGGATACTTGGTTTACAAGCAAATGAATAAATCATCAATAATTTATAAATTAACTGTTTGGTTGTTGGCAATTATCGTCTTGGAAATTCTCTCGGGTGCAGGTATGGCCTATTTTGGTATTCCGGCTTTCCTTCAACCCGTACATCTACTGTTTGGAACCTTGATTGTGGGTATTCAGTTCTTTATTTGGTTGGAAATTAGTAACGGTAAATACGTCTTTACAAAAATAGCTTCTTAATTCTATAGAAATGAGTAGTATAAATATCAGTGATAATTTATTTCAGGTGACAATCGGTGTAAGATTAAAAGCCTATTACGATTTGTTGAAATTCAGGCTTTCTGCTTTGGTAACCTTTTCCGCTGTTTTTGGATTTATCTTGGGTCATACCTCGCCGAGTTTTTCTTGGGCGGGGCTTGCTGGATTGGTATTTGGGGGATTCCTAATCAGTGGAGCCTCAGGAGCTGCCAACGAGATTTTGGAGCGGGATTTAGACAGATTGATGAAACGGACTCAGGGAAGACCGCTTCCGATGAATGTTATTTCTGTGCTGGAGGCTCAGTGGTTTTCATTGATTACCGCATTGACTGGTATTGGGATGCTGTGGTTTTTTACAAATCCCCTCACTACCTATCTGGGTATTTTGAGTATGATCTTATATGTATTTGTATATACTCCCCTGAAGCGGGTTGGGCCTGTTGCGGTATTGGTAGGTGCTATTCCTGGTGCCATGCCTCCTTTGTTGGGTTGGGTTGCGGCTACTGGGGCGATCACCTATGAGGCCATGATTATTTTCGGAATTCAGTTTGTATGGCAGTTCCCACATTTTTGGGCGATAGCTTGGGTAAGTGATGACGACTACAAGCGTGCTGGTTTCAAACTATTGCCCTTGGGAGGAAAGAAGGATCTGAATACTGCCATTCAAATTATGATTTATACCTTATTCCTTTTGCCTTTGGGCCTTTTGCCTACTTATTTTGGTTTGACGGGTATCAATTCGGGGATAGTTGCCACCATTTGTGGGGTGTTGTTCTTGGCTCAAACCTTTTCGTTGATGAAGGATTGTTCCACAAAATCGGCACTTCGGATCATGTTTGGCTCCTTTCTGTACTTACCCATTGTTCAAATTGCTTATTTACTTGATAAGGTTCACTAATGGAAGAGAAATTAGCTTATATAGAAGGAGCGGAACAGCCGCTGGCGATGCATCCCAAAAAATTTGCCCTTTGGTTGTTTATCGTAAGTGTGGTGATGATATTCGCTTCGATGACTTCCGCCTATATTGTCCGGATGTCCGAGGGAAACTGGCTTGAATTTGAGTTACCGGATATATTTTGGTATACATCTATTGTGATCATATTAAGTAGTATATCCCTTCACTGGGCCTACCTTTCTGCCAAGAAAGATTCGTTGGATCAATTGCGGGTTGCGCTAGTGGTAACTGTCATCTTGGGAATTTCATTTTTGGTTGGGCAGTGGTATAGTTGGGTGGCACTTGTTGACCAGGATGTGTATTTTGTGGGCAATCCAGCTGGCTCCTTTTTGTATGTTTTTACCGGTTTACATGCAATACATTTAATTAGTGGTGTGATTTTTCTAATTATTGTATTAATTTCGTCCCTAAGATTTAAGATCCATTCCCAAAATATGGCTCAAATGGAAATGTGTGTCACGTTCTGGCATTTCCTTGGGGGACTTTGGTTGTATCTGTTCATGTTTTTACTATTGAATCATTAAATAACATAATCATCAACTTATGTCATCGACTGCAATTGAAATCAATTCAAAAAGAGGGGTATGGGGAGGTGGAAATGAACCGCTGAAGGCAAGCTATGGTAAGCTTATGATGTGGTTTTTCCTCTTATCGGATATTTTTACTTTTGGGGCATTCCTAATAACCTATGGCGCTATTCGGATGAGTTATCCCTCCTATGAGGGTACTTCTGCGGAGTTTGTAAGTTCCAATGAATATTGGCCAATTCCCGAAATGATTTTTGATGCCCTTCCTTTTGTACATGGCGTGCACTTTCCACTGGTTTTCGTTGGATTGATGACCTTTATACTCATCACGAGTTCTGTGACCATGGTATTGGCCGTAGAAGCAGGTCATAGATACGACAAAAGCGATGTCGTAAAATGGTTGCTATGGACCTTGCTGGGAGGTATAACTTTCTTAAGCTGCCAAGCTTGGGAGTGGTCTCACTTTATCCACGGAACGGATGGGGGTACAATTTTGGAATATGTAAATACCCTAAACCGTGTTGTTTCGGAGACGGTATTTGGGGCTAATCTCGTAGTGAATGAATATGGCCCTGCTGCCTTCGCACAACTATTCTTTGTCATAACCGGATTTCATGGATTTCACGTAACCTTGGGTGTGGTGTTGTTGTTCTTGGCATTTTATCAGGCGGCAGTTGGTGTCTACGAGCAAAGAGGGCATTACGAAATGGTTGAAAAAATCGGATTGTATTGGCACTTTGTAGATTTGGTTTGGGTATTCGTGTTTACCTTTTTCTATTTGATTTAAATATAAATTTCTGAACTATGGAACAGGATCATAAAAACGGGTTGGAAGTAATTCCCAAAGATCCAGCGAAGATTAAAAAGATCTGGATGACTGCCCTTATATTATTACTAATTACCGCATTTGAATTTGTATTGGCATTTACCATGCCTCGTGGAATTCTGTTGTATGCGCTGTTTATTATTCTTACGGTCGTCAAGGCGTACTACATCATGATGGAATTCATGCATTTGGGTGAAGAAGCAAAGCCCCTGTTTTATTCCATTATTGTACCTGTCATTTTCTTGGTATGGCTCGTCATTGCGCTCATGAAAGAAGGCTCGGAAATATTTGTAACGCGCTGGTAAACCCGACTGGGTTCAAGTTATTTAAAATAGGTTGAGGTGGAATCTTCAACCTATTTTTTTGTTTATAATGGTATATGAAAGAACTGGGATTTTTGCGATTTATGGTATTGGTATGCATCTTGATGATACCGGTATTGATTATTCTCTTCTTAAAAAATTTCTCATCCAACGTCTATTCTATCCCTGTTTTTTATGAAAATGGGGTTGAAGATCCTTATGAAGAATGCGACCTTCCGATGGGACAGCAACATGTCATTCCTGAATTTAAGTTTTATGCGCAGGATAGTTTGGAAATCGGAACGCAGCAAATGAAGGGAAAACTTACTGTTGTGGATTTTTTCTTTACCAGCTGTCCGAGCATTTGTCCGATTATGTCCACAGAGATGGAGCGGGTGCAGGATGCGTTCAGGGAGGAGGATATGGTGCAGATTTTTTCCATTAGTCTTGATCCTGATTTTGATACACCGGCGGTTTTGGCTGAATATGCAGCTTCTCATGGGGCCAAGCCGGATAAGTGGTTTTTCCTCCAGGGGCCACGTGAACAAATCTACGAATTAGCCCGTTGTGGATTTGTTCTGCCCGCCTTGGATGGAGGTAAAAATCCCGATGATTTTGTACATAGTGACAAATTTGTACTTGTAGATGAGGAAGGAAGAATTAGGGGATATTACAGCGGCACCACAAGAGAAGGAGTAGACGAATTGATTCTTGAAACAAAAATTTTACTTTATGGACAACAATAAGCTTGCCGATACATCCAGTGATAAACAAATGCTTGGTTGGATTACGGTAATTTCAATCTTGGTACCAATAGTTGTGGCGGTGTTGTTATTTATGCCTTCGAAGGTGGATTTGGGTGTTGGCTGGGTTTATTTTCTGCCGCACCTCAATGCCGTAATCAATACCGCTGCAAGCGTTGCCTTGGTACTGGGTGTTGTTTTTATCAAGAAGGGCAATATCAGTTATCACCGGTCAGCGATGACGACGGCTTTTGGTTTGGGGGCTGTATTTCTAGTTTCCTATGTAGTCTATCATGCAGCAGCAGAAAGCACTTCTTTTGGAGGAGAGGGTTGGATCAGATCTGTCTATTATTTTCTGTTGATAACACACATTATATTGGCAGCAGTAGCACTGTTTCCAATATTATTGGCTTATTACTATGGATATACCAATCGGATAGAAAAACATAGAGCCACAGTAAAGTATGCTTTTCCAATATGGCTTTATGTTACGGTCACAGGTGTAATTGTCTATCTGATGATCAGTCCCTATTACCAGCATTAAACTAAATTTAGTCATTTGACGTTTCTCATTTATGGGTACTTTAGCCAAATCTATATTCCTCTCGCTGATTTTATTTATTTTCCAACTGCATGCCGCTATCGCTCAGTGTGCGATGTGCCGGGCGAGTGTTGAATCCAATGTAAGTGATGGAGACACTTCAGTTGGAGCGGGGTTGAACATGGGAATCCTGTATTTGTTTGTAGCACCCTACCTCATAATGATGACAATCGGATTTTTTTGGTATAGAAGTGCCAAAAGGAAAAAGAAACTTTCCTTTTAATTCATATTCGAGAAAGATGAAGAGCAAAGTTTTAAGAGGCTTTGCTTTTTTTGTTTTCATACATGGTCATGAAAAGAAAGTTTACCCTCGTTTCGGTCACCCTTTTACTGGGGATTTTGTTCTCGGTTACTTACCAATGGAAAAAAGATGATGGGACAGCTGCTTTCAGAAAGGATCTCGAGCAAAAGCTTGAAGTCGTATTGGGGGAATTTGATGCTGATTTCATTGAGATATTGTTAAAAAACAGGGCGGACAGACAAGTGTCTTTTTCTTCATTGAATATGGATACGAAACATCCCTATTACCTGTTTTCCAATAATGGTGAGTTGAAATATTGGTCCGAAATAACCATGATTCCCGGATTTGGCGAATTTGAGTTAAATCGAAAATTCCAACTTATCGATAACACTAAAGGCGTTTTTTTCAGCAAATTGCGAAAACTTAACCGGAATGGTCAGGAATTCTGGGTAATGCAGATTTACCCCTTGTCATATAAGGTAGAGCTTCAGAATGACTACCTTCCCAGTGACAGTAATCCGGATCTTTTTGGTAATGACCGATATTCGCTTGCCAAGCAGAAGGAGGCTGGTTTCGTTGATATTTATCATGACACGGACTATCTTTTTTCAATTTATTACCGGGTGGGTTACCAATTATCAGGCTCCACCAGCAATTTGACATTGCTGGTTTTCTTTTTTTCACTGCTAAGTCTCATAATTATTTTGGGGGTAAATTTTGTCCGGAACATTTGGAAGAAAGGAAACCCGCCGCTTGCCATATCCTTTGCAGCACTCATTCTGTTCAGTATTCGTGCACTGATGCTGAGATTTAGTTTTCCCCAAGATTTCTTTAACACTGGACTCTTCAATCCTGGAAATTATGCCTCTTCCCCCATAAACCCCAGCTTAGGCGACTTACTCCTCAACGTTATTTTCTCCCTAATTGTATTGGCACTTTTTTTGGCTGCTATGACTAGGAGTAAGGTGTTGGTTCAATTCATTCAACGAAGAAAGAAAATTTCCAATGGATTCTTACTTGGTGTGGTTTTGATTCTGTCCACACTTTTGATGGTAATGTTTTTTGAGTTGTTCCTTGACATCGTAAACAATTCTCAATGGAACCTCAATATCCAATCTCTTCCTACTTTCACCTATTTTCATGCCATTAGTCTGATTATTGTATTCTTGGGCGGGGCAAGCTACGTGATGTTTTCCATCATCGGACTTAATTTGGTTTTGAGCAAAAACTCGCTTACCAAAAAGAAAGCATTTAATATCCTTCTTTACCTGTCTATTCCTGTATCCGTAGGATTGTTTTATTACGATAGGGTGATTTTGGCTGCCTATTTGTCTCATTTTGCTTTCATAGGAGCCATCATCACGTTTGATCTTTATGACAATATCTTAAAATTGAACCTAAGCACCTTTATGATATTATTTTTTGGATGTTTTGTAGGTGCTACCATCACAGGTGCGGCGGCCTATCAACATGCCCGACTTGAGGCGGTAAATGAGAAGCAGAAGTTTGCCAACCAGGTTATGATCGAGGATGACCTTATGGGCGATTACATGATAGGCGAGGTGATGGATAACATACGAGGGGATAATTTTATAATCAACAGGCTATACGATCCCTTTATTTCAAAAGAACCGATTGAACAAAAAACCAAAAAAATCTATCTGACAAATTACCTGGATCAATTCAGTTCAACTGTGCTTATTTTTAATCGGTCCGGTGAAAGCCTTACCAGGAGAGAGCGAGACGATACGCTAAAAGAGTATAGAAATCAGTATATGAAAAGCGACTATGCGACAACCGTAAGGAACCTCTACTATATAAAAGGTGGGCTTCTGGGAATACCCAATAAATTTGTCGCGTTCATCAGTATGTATAAGGATTCCAACTTTTTGGGTACTATTGTTATAGAACTTACCCAGCAGCGGATACTACCCAGCAGCGTATTCCCCAAGCTTCTTTTGGACAAACAATACATCACTGAAATCAACGAATCAAATATTGACTACGCAGTTTTTTCAGGGGATTATCTTCAATTTGGCACCGATGTGTTTAATTACCGAAATCCGGAGATAAAATCTGTCCTTTCTGATCCCAATCTACTGACTAGAGGAGTTAATTTTGATGGATTCCACCATTATGGGGTACAGAATGATGAGGGTACTATTTTGGTTTCATCTCCATCTTATCCCATATATTTTATATTGGCAGATGTGGCACTTTACTTTGTGGCCTATCTGGTGTTGATGCTTTTATCTATTTTGGTCTATACGTTCTCCTTTGGACTGAAGGATCTTAAGTTCAACTATACAACCAAACTACAGCTTTATCTAAATTTCGCTTTCTTTTTCCCCATGTTGGTGACCAGTATTGTTGCAGTTGGATTTTTGTCCAGATCCTATACCGAAGATCTTCACAGACAATACATGGATAAAGCCTCCATCATACGTGACAACCTATCCAATTTCCTTGAAACACAAGAAAATGGGGTTAACAAAAAAGAAGAGTTAACCAATGAAATCTACGGGCTTGCAGCTACCACACACACAGACATCAATGTCTACTCCACCAAAGGTAAATTGATTGCCACCAATCAGCCAAAAATTTTCGAAAAGAAAATCCTGACTGACTATATAAATCCCAAGGCGTATGCTGCAATCATTGAAGCTGAAAACAACCAAATATTATTGGAAGAAAATGTGGGGGAATTAACTTATAAGTCGGTATACATGGTGTTGCGGGAAGGGGAACGACAGCGAATTCAGGGAATCATCGCCATCCCCTTTTTCGAATCCGAAGATGAATTGAACGACCTGGTTGCAGATGTTATCAGCAACATTCTCATAATTTTTGTGGTTTTGTTTATTGGTTTTTTGGTGGTATCCTTTGTGCTGTCCAAAAATCTCACCTATCCCTTCCGGCTTTTGACCCAGAAACTCAAAGTAACAAATTTGGAAAGTAACGAATACATGAACTGGCCGTCAAAGGATGAAATTGGGCTATTGGTCAACGAATACAATAACATGCTTGCCAAACTGGAAGCCAGCAAAAAAGTCATGGCATCAAATGAAAAGGAATCAGCCTGGAGAGAAATGGCCAAACAGGTGGCACATGAAATAAAGAATCCGCTGACCCCCATGAAGCTTACCCTTCAGCACCTTTTACGGCTACAGGCCTCAGGTGGTTTGGATGATCCCAAAATGCTCAAAAAGCCCATTGAAACACTAATTCACCAAGTAGATTCGTTAAGTGATATTGCTACTTCTTTTTCTACCTTTGCCAAAATGCCCTTGCCCCAACATGAAGAAATAAATTTTAGGACGGTTCTCGGAGAGGTCCTGGAATTATATAAAAATAGGGGAGATATAATGTTTTCCTTTCAGGATGAAACCGTGGATTGCCCTGAAATAGTCATTATGGGAGATCCGAAACTTTTTGGACGGGTAATTTCTAACTTGATCATTAATGGCATACAGGCCGTAGAACCTCCCAAAACGGCGGAAATTGCGGTGACATTGAAGGCTTCAAAAGATTCGCTAGTTTTGGAAATAAGGGATAGCGGCAAAGGAATTCCCGATGATCTCAAAGAGAAGATTTTTGTTCCAAATTTCAGCACCAAGTCAGAAGGTTCTGGCCTCGGGTTGGCCATAGCCAAAAGGGGTGTCGAGACTGCTGGAGGGAATATTTGGTTTGAAACCCAAGTGGGTAAGGGGACATCATTTTTCCTCAGTTTTCCGCTTTTGAAATAGTGTTGGGAATTGTGCGACATATTTTATTACTTTAGCCAGTTGTTAGAGAACAGGTTATGAGGGCGGTTCGGACTTTTTGGTGTTTATTTTTGCTCGTTGTGGGAGGGGGGAGTTATTCCCATGCTCAGGTAGCTACCTGTAAATGGTTGCCTTTTCTTCCAAACGGTCAATCCCAGCTCCTAGATTCTTTGTCGGTGCTTGAATCTTCCATTCGGGTGACAAATTCAAGAGGAGACAGTCTGAACCATAGCTACGACCTAAACCGTGGTGCCATTGCTTTTCTCGGAGAGACGCTTTCTAGTTTAGATTCCGTGCTGGTTTGTTATCAGGCCTTTCCTTTTTCGCTTCATCAGCGATTTACTAGGCGTACCTTGGAGGAAGCATACGATTCCATGGCCTTTTTTAAGGACAACCGTGTCCCTGCCAGCGCATCTTTTGATTTTAGGGAAGAGGTTTTTTCCTCAGATAAGTTAAACCAATCCGGAAATCTCACTCGGGGGATTTCATTTGGAAATAGCCAAAATGTATTCGTAAACTCCTCCTTAAACTTGCAAATGGATGGAGAGTTGACTGATAATCTCCAAATCAGGGCAAGTATTACAGATCAGCATGTGCCTTTTCAGCCGGAGGGGAATACCCAACAAGTCCAGGACTTTGACAATGTGTTGATCGAATTGTACAACGATAATATTAACCTGGCGGGAGGGGATGTCGTTCTCCAGCAGCGAACCTCGGAGTTTTTGCGCTATTACAAAAATGTTCAGGGACTCCAAGTCACTTCCGATTACCAACTCAATGATACCTGGAAGGCATCCTCACAAGCCAGCTTGTCCATCGCCAAAGGTAAATTTGCCTCTATCCCAATGGAAATATTGGAAGGGGTACTCGGCCCCTACCGCATACGGGGACCAGCCAATGAACGGTTTGTCATTATCATGGCCAACTCCGAAAAGGTCTTCCTCGATGGGAAACAGTTAAACCGGGGGTTTAACAATGATTATATTATTGACTATAATCAGGGGGAGATTACCTTTACGCCAAATGTAATCCTGACACAGTATAGCCGGGTCAGAATAGATTTTGAATATGCGGAACGCAACTTTTCCCGTTCCATCCTTACTGCCAACCATATTCAGGAATCTGATAAAGTCAGCTTTTACCTGAATTACTACAGAGAAAAAGACGATAGAAACCGGCCCCTGTTCTTTGATTTGTCGGATGCTGACAAACGGCTTCTGGCTTCCGTCGGTGATGAGACAGAACGGGCCGCCATCCCCAGGATTGACAGTATTCTTTTTGATCCCAATCGGATTTTGTATCGCAAAGTGCAAGCCTTTGATGATTTGGGCGAAGGAATTCTGTATTACGAATATTCAACGGACCCAGATCAGGCATTTTTTGCCATCAGCTTTACGGAGTCCGGCCAGGGAACAGGCGATTACCAACGCAAACAGCAACTTGCGAATGGGGTAGTTTATGAATATATAGCACCTTCCAACGGCCGACCTCAGGGGAATTTCTCCATTCAATCCCCTTTGCCCGCCCCCAACTCCAAACAAATGATGACAGCGGGGACACGGATAAAACTAAGCCGTCATGAACAGGCATATACGGAAGTCGCCGTGTCCAATGTAGATCAGAATTTATTTTCGGAAATAGACAATGAGGACAACAACGGATATGCCATGAAGTCAGGCATTGTTTCCGAAGGTAGGAAATTCAAAGATATGGAGGGATACCTGCTAAAAAGCAACCTCGAAATAGAGTACAATTCTGCCAGCTTTTCCTTTATAGACCGGTTGAGGTATATTGAATTTGACAGGGATTGGGGGCTAAATCCTTTAGACCTCCAGGCTCCCCACCCGGAAAGAATAGGCCTGGTTTCCATGGAGTTTGCAAAAAGCAAAGATCAGTTTTTCGGCTACAGGTTGAATGTCAGAAACAGGGGGGAGCTACTCAGCGGAATCCAACAAACCGCCCAATTTCACCAAAAACTCGGTAAACGCCTACTGCTCCGCAATGACTGGTTTTCGCTAAACAGCCAAGTGGCTTCACTGGACAACCTTTGGACCCGATATACCGGAGAAATAAACTACCAGACCAAATGGCTGGTACCAGGCTACAAAATCCAACTGGACAGGAATGAAGTTCGGGCTGCGGAGACAGACTCCATCGTAAGTACAGCCATGAATTTTTTGGAGCACCAGGTTTTTATCCGGTCAAATGACACCTTGGATTATTCGTTTTTTGCTAACGCCACATGGAGGGAAGATCAATTTCCCATAGGAGGACAACTGCTGCCGGAGACAAAAGCATTCACCAACCAATACGGGTATCAACGAAGGATGGGAACCCATGACCTAAAGAGTACCTTTACTTACCGGAAACTCACGCACCTGATGCGTGAATTGCCCGAAGAAACAACGGTAATGGGCAAACTCGACTATCAGGGTACCCTAGCCAATTCCGCCATTCGCAATGAACTGGGTTATGCCCTTGGTAACGGAAGAGAGTTGCGCAGGGAATTTGTCTTCCTTCCGGTTCCGACCGGTGAAGGTACCCATACCTGGCGGGATGATAACGGGGACGGGGTACAACAATTAAATGAGTTTTATTTGGCTATAAATCCGGAAGAAAAGAATTACATCAAGCTCTTTGTGCCTACGGATGATTACATTCAGGCCTACACAACGATATTTAATTATAGACTCACGGCCAAATTTCCGGACAGTTGGCGGGACGAAAAGGGGATAAAATCCCTTTTGGTCAAATTTTCCAACAACACTAACTGGAATGTGGAGAAGAAAATCAGAAGCACTGACTTTCTGAGCCGTATTAGCCCGCTGACAGGAAACATTGCCAATGAGGATTTGATTTCCACGAGGCAAAGCTTTAGGTCATCCTTTTTCTTCAACAGATCTTCCCCCAAATTTGGAGCGGATTTTTCAATGTTTAACAGCCAGCATAAGCAACTGCTTTCTGGAGGCTTTGAGGATGTGATCCATCAGGATAACCGGCTCAATACCCGATTCAACATCACCAAACAGTCGAATATTCAGCTACTGGTAAGTCAGGGATTTAGGCAATCCGCATCGGATTTTCTTGATAATAGAAATTACGCAGTCCGGCAATACAGCATTGGCCCCGAACTGGCCATACAGCCTTCCACATTTTTTAGGTCATCCGTTCAGTACAGTTATACCCAAAAGAAGAATTTGTCAAACTTGGAAACGGATGAAAAAGCACTGCTACATCAGTTGGCGTTAAATGTACGTTTTGCAAGAGCGATCAAAACCACCCTGAACACCCAAATCAAATACACCTATATCGACTACAATGGTCTTCCCAATAGTCCTGTTGGGTATGAAATGTTACAAGCTCTCACCCCAGGTAACAACGTTATCTGGAATATAAACTGGCTGCAAAAAATCGGAGAGGGACTGCAACTGACCATGGTGTACGAAGGTAGAAACTCCCAAGGACTCAACCGGGTAGTACATACGGGAAGGATGCAGGTTTCTGCCCTGTTCTAATGTAGAATAAACGCGGAATTCGTGTAACTTTGCAGTTAATATTTAGTTGTCATACTAATATTTGAAACACAAATAAATGTCAAAGAGTATATTAGTAACCGGCGGTACCAAGGGAATAGGAAAAGCCATTGTCGTGAAATTTGCCCAAGCAGGATTTGACATCTATACCTGCGCCAGGAATCAGCAGGACCTTGATAAATTGAAAACTGAGCTTAATCAAAAATTTCCTGAAATCAGCGTATTTGTCAAGCAAGCGGATCTTTCGGTCAAAGAACAGACGAAAGACTTTGCGGAAGAAGTAAAAAAGCACTGTGTACCGGATATTTTGATAAACAATACAGGGATTTTTATTCCCGGAGCCATCCACAGTGAACCTGAAGAAAACTTTGAACTTACTTTACAGACGAATTTGTTCTCTGCCTACTACCTGACTCGAGCATTTACCGGTGAATTTATTGCCAGAAGAACGGGCCATATCTTTACAATAGGATCAATAGCAGCACTCACTTCCTATCCAAATGGGGGGAGCTACGCCATTTCGAAATGGGCCATGTTGGGGTTTACCAAATGTCTTAGGCAGGAACTCTTACCTTATGGTATCCGAGTGACGTCCGTTTTACCGGGTGCTACCCTGACAGCAAGTTGGGAAGGAGTAGATTTACCGGCGGATCGTTTTATCAAAGCTTCTGATGTGGCCGAAACAGTCTGGTCAGTTTATAACCTTTCCCCACAGTCTGTTGTTGAAGAAATAGTAATCCGACCTCAATTAGGTGATATATAACCATGGAATCCAAGACACTGATAGAAAAGATCAATTACTGTAATAGTCTGACGACCTATTCCAGGAGGAAAACCATTCCCGTACAGATAGGAGACGTGATTATCGGTGGAGACAATCCCATCGTTGTACAATCCATGACTACCGTGGACACCATGGATACCCAAGGATCTATCGAACAAAGTATCCGGATGATTGAAAGCGGGTGTCAGTTGGTCCGTATCACAGCCCCAAGTATCAAGGAGGCAGAAAACCTGCGACACATCAAAGAGGGACTGAGAAAACGGGGATACAGCACCCCACTTGTAGCCGATATCCATTTTACACCAAATGCGGCGGAAGTAGCTGCCGGCATTGTAGAAAAAGTACGGATTAACCCAGGTAACTATGCGGATAAAAAGAAATTTGAGGTGTTTGATTATTCGGATGAAACATACCAAGCCGAATTGGACCGTATCCGGGAGCGTTTTTTACCGCTGGTGAAAATCTGTAAGAAAAACAATACCGCCATGCGGATAGGAACAAACCACGGATCGCTTTCAGACCGGATCATGAGCAGATACGGGGATACTCCGCTTGGAATGGTGGAGTCTGCCTTGGAATTTTTGAGGATTTGTGAGGATCAGGGCTATTACGACATTGTCATATCCATGAAGTCATCCAATACCCAGGTAATGGTACAAGCATACCGGTTGCTTGTGCAAAAGCTGGACGAGGGAGGATTTAAGCCTTATCCCCTGCACCTTGGGGTCACCGAGGCCGGTGAGGCGGAAGATGGACGGATCAAATCGGCAGTTGGTATAGGCGCTCTCCTTGAAGATGGGCTGGGGGATACGGTCCGGGTGTCACTTACCGAAGATCCCGAATTCGAATCACCTGTAGTGAAATCATTGATAAATAGATATGTGGGTAGAGCCGGGCATGAAGCCATCGAAGAAATCACTGATTATCCCATCAATCCGTTCGAATATACCAAAAGACAGGCTT
Source organism: Cytophagales bacterium (assembly GCA_038209145.1). Classification (GTDB taxonomy): domain Bacteria; phylum Bacteroidota; class Bacteroidia; order Cytophagales; family Cyclobacteriaceae; genus Lunatibacter. Next base: position 27,828 of record JBBQXZ010000030.1, read on the forward strand.
TCGAGGTCGTAAATTTTGGTGTTGGAAATGTACCTCGGGTTATCACAGACCTAACCGTTCTCCCACAAATATCCGAAAAAGAGCTCAAGCATGTTGGTCATTTTTACCTTCCCGAACTCGACAAATGGAAAATGAATGACCAAGGATGCGACTATGTTTACTCCGGATCCAACCCCATTTCATTTATGCTGCCCAACGGACTGAAGGAAATCCAAGATGCAGCCGTCTGGCAGAAGGCGACAGATCAAAAAAATACCTTTCCGTTGTATAGCTTGGATGCGTTTCGGAATGCGAATATCTTTCATCCGGCTCTAAATTTTCTTGATATCTCAGATCGTGAAGTCACCGAAGCTATACCCCTGATACGAGGAAGAAAAGATGTTGTTATCCTGCTAAGTACGGATAATCAGCATACGTTGCCCGCACTGCGAAGGGCTTTTGTCTCGTTTATCCAGGAGAAGGTGGCCAATCCCGTCGTTGTCCGGGTATCCTATTCCCGTTTGGAGGCCGATCAAGTCATGCTTTATCCGGCTACAGACGTAGGCGGGCTGCTGATCGATGGATTGGGTGATGGCATCATGTTGGGGCTGGGAGCTTATGCGGGTGATCCGAGGGAGGATATATTGAACCAGGTCAAAATTCACAACGCCGTAAGTTTTGGTGTCTTGCAGGCTGCTCGGACAAGGATGTCAAAAACGGAATATATCAGCTGCCCTTCCTGCGGGCGTACACTGTTTGATTTGCAGGAAACCACCGCGATGATCCGTAAACGTACCGATCACCTGAAGGGGGTCAAAATAGGAATCATGGGTTGCATCGTAAATGGCCCCGGTGAAATGGCTGACGCCGACTATGGATACGTGGGTTCTGGGAAGGGAAAGATCACCCTGTATAAGGGGAAGGAAGTAATGAAAAAATCCGTCCCTTCCGAAAAGGCAGTCGATGAACTGATCGAGATAATCCGGAAGGGCGGTCAGTGGATTGAACCTGAACAAGTAGATTAAATGAATAATTACTGCTAAGAAAAATAAGTCATGGCAAATAAAGTAAAAGAGTTCTTTCAATTGGGAGAAGTGGGAAATTATTTCTTTCGGGTATTTAAAAAATCCGATCCGGACAACAAACCGAACGTCAACCTTCGGATGATGCACGGAATAAATAAAATCTCCATTTTGATGTTCCTGTTTGCATTTATCGTATGGTTGGTCAAGAGGTTGGCGTGATTCCTCCCGAAGTTAATGATTTGTAAATCATGGAAATCACATTTTTTCGCACCTATTGTCTAGCTAAAAATTGGGTGACAGAAGACACTCCATTCGATCCTGACACGCTTTGTTTCCGCGTGGGAGGGAAGATTTTTGCCATCGTGGATATATTGGCATTTGAAAGTGTGAATTTGAAATGCGACCCTGAATTGGCTGTCGATATCAGGGAAAGATACAGCAGTGTCACACCCGGCTACCACATGAATAAAAAACACTGGAATACTGTGCCTTTCGATAGAAGTATCCCGGATAGGATTATTCTGGAGTGGGTAGACCATTCCTATGACTTGGTTTTCAAAAGCCTTCCCAAAAAGGTACAAGCTGATCTTAGTTCGTGACTTTTTTGCAGATAGATGGACTGCGGAAACGCTACCGGGATGCTGAAGGTGTGGCCTTAGATGATTATTCACTTTCCCTGCCCAAAGGTCAACGGCTTGCCGTCATCGGGGAGAGTGGTTCTGGAAAAAGTACCCTTCTTCGAATTATTGCTGGATTGGAGGCACAGGATGAAGGAACAGTGATATTGAATGGAAATCCTGTTCTGAACCCCACACAAAAGTTGGTAGCTGGATATGATGAGATTCAACTGATTCACCAGCAGTTCAAGCTTTACCCTTTTTCGACAGCCGAAGAAAATATAAAGCGTCCCTTAATCCAATACGATAAAATCTATGTGGAAGAGCGCACTTCCTTTTTACTTGATTTGTTTGGATTGAAAGGTAAAAAAGACCGGTTGCCAAAGCAGCTATCTGGCGGAGAACAGCAGAAAGTAGCCATTGCAAGAGCACTTGGCACAGCGCCTGCCTTGCTCCTGCTG
>JBBQXZ010000031.1:0-28682 GCA_038209145.1 Cytophagales bacterium
ATCCCCATCTTCCAGCACGTCAGTGGGATGGAAATCTGCCCCATCCATCTTGAAAAAAACCTCATCTTCGGTGCGAAAGGAGGCTCCTTCCCGAATGAGTTTGTGTCTTACCACCTGGTGTGTGTTGAACTGGGCACTAAACAGGTTGTCGGTATACTCCGCTCCGAATGAGGTATGTCGGTAGCGGCCAATTCCGGCGGGAGATACCCGGGAATATTTGGAAATGACGGGAAGATAATCTCCTGTTCTGGGCAATCCGTCCCGGGTTACACTTTGGTTGGGTTTGGGATAAACGCCCCCCTCGGTCCAGTAGATGAGGGCGTCACGTTGTCCCGCCTTTGGATTTGTAAAATATGTCATGGTACCGATGGGTTCCCCTGACGGTGTAAAGGCCACCTCCACCGGATTATTCATCCCTCCTGCTCCTACCCAATCCAACCCGGATCCATCCGGCCTTAACCGCCATAACCTGGCCGTTTCGCCTTTGAGCCGCTCCCCTTCCTGACTAACCACATCAAAACCCATGATGGCATTGGTCATATACAACCAGCCATCAGGACCCATAAAGGGACCTACTAGGCTGTTGGCATTCACATTCAAGGTCCAACCACTCAAAAGCACTTCCCGCTGATCCGCTATTCCGTCTCCATCTGTATCGGTAAGTTTGAGGAGGTCTGGTGCCGAGGAAGCATACAGGCTTCCCTTGTAAAATACGCCTCCCTGGGGAAAGCCAACTTTATCCGCAAATACCGTGGCTTTGTCAAAAAAACCATCTGAGTTGGTATCTTCCAAAAGTTTGATCCTAAACTGGGGATTCAGGATGGCATCCTCCGATTGCTCATACACGTTGCCGGTAGATTCAAATACAAAAAGCCTTCCTGTCTCATCCAGTGTGGCAAACATGGGAAAATCCAACAGGCCCTCATCCGCAACCTTTTCAACGACAAATCCTTCTGGTACCGATATGCCCGGAAAAGGAGCAGGAGTGGATTGACAGCCCTGCAAAACGTACCCAAAAAACCCCACCATTAAGCAGTTGATTATGAAACGGGCAGACTGGTGTTTTAAACCGATAGCGGAAAATAGCTGCATTCTAGTAATTTTAGATCAATTTGGAAGGTAAGTTAAAAGAAATATGAGTGAATAAAAATATTATTTACAATTGAGATCGTCTAGCTCTATGTTATGGCCAAATATGAGGGATTGGCAGTTTATTTATAAGTTTATTTTAATTAATACCAATTAATTTTTTGTCAACTTACTACGATTAATCGGATTATGTTCGCTTGGCAGTAGCATAATCGTTTTTTGAATTTTATATTTAATCCATCACTTACCTAAAACCCCCACGTCCATGAAAAAAGAGGTCCTCTTGTTATTAATCGCCAGTTTCCTATCTTCCATTTGCCTGGCCCAAAAATCAGAATTACAATCCAAACTGGAATCCGCCTTGGATGGATTCAGGGGCGAGGTAGGCGTGTTTGCCTGGAATCTGAAAACAGGAGAACAGGTGGAAGTCAATGCGGATACCATTTTCCCCACAGCGAGTATTGTCAAAGTTCCCATATTGGTAGGAATCTTTGACAAGATTGAAAAGGGGGAGTTAACTTACCGACAACCCTTGGTTTATCGGGATTCTATCAAATATGGGGGTTCTGGATTAATGCAGCATTTCAAAGACAGTACTGAAACCGATTTGAGCATGTTGGTTTCCCTCATGATAACCTACAGCGACAACACGACCTCACTCTGGTGTCAGGCATTGGCTGGAGGGGGAAGCAGGATTAATGAGCTGATGGAAGAACTGGGACTCCAACACACACGGGTAAACTCCCGCACCCCCGGCAGGGAGCCAATAAGGGAAATGTATGGCTGGGGCCAGACTACCCCGAGGGAAATGGCCACCTTGCTGGTAAAAATCCGGAAGGGAGAAGTGGTCAGTAAAGCTGCTTCCGAGCGGATGTATAGGCTGATGACGAATATCTATTACGATGAAAATGCCCTATCCGTCATTCCTCCCTATATTCAGACGGCGTCCAAACAGGGGATGGTGAATGCTTCCCGATCTGAATTGGTCATGGTCAATTCCCCCAGTGGGGATTATGTATTCTACATCGCCACCAAAAACAATACAGATACCCGCTGGGAAGATGACAACGAAGCCTATGAATTGCAACGTAAGGTTTCTAAGTTGTTTTGGGATTATTGGAAATAAGTTATTAATTCAACCAATGTAATCCTCCTAACGGTGCTTGATTTTTAGTATTTTGACAAATTAAACTGACTAAAAATAAAAATTTTGCTCTTGACACCACTCATCCTGCCTGGAATAATTCACCTGCTGGGGTTTATTAAGAGGTTCAATCTTTTTGAATTGAAGGAATTTACACAACCTGTATCCAAAACAGGTGAAATGCCTTGGTTAATTGCTTTTTCGCTGTTTCTATGTTCTGCGATTCTCCTTAGGTTTCACGAGTCTTATTGGTGGATTGCCTTAGTGCTGGCCGTTATTTTATTGCGGGGATTGGTATTTTCTGCTTGGCAATCTGCGAAATTTGGCACGATTGCCAACCTGCTTATTGTACTTGCAACCTGGCTAGTTTATTCCGGTCAATCATTTGTGAGGGCCAAAATCCACGCTATGGATGAGTTGGTCGCAGTGGCTTCCAACCACGATATTCGTGTCCCAGCCAAAGAACCCTTGGCAAGTCTTCCTATTCCTGTACAGCGATGGCTTAATAAGTCAGGAATATTGGACAGGATAATTCCCATCAGCCATGTGTTCATGACCCAAGCTTACCAAATTAAACTCAAGCCGGAGCAAAAGGACTGGTATCCAGCCAAAGCCCATCAGCTGTCCACAATTTCACCACCGGCGTTTTTGTGGTCGGTGGAAATGGATATGATACCTTTGGTAAAAGTATATTGAAAAGATACATTCAGCGCTGGAGGAGCAAGCATGTTATTCAGCATAGGAGGAATACGCGATGTTGTGAATGAAAAATCAGGCTCCAAACTGAACGAGGCAGCCCTTCAGCGATATTTGGGTGAATTGGTCTGGTATCCTTAGGCAGCTTTCAGCCCTTGGATCAGTTGGGAAGCATTAGATGACTGGCGGGCAAAAGCCAGAATGGTATATGGTAACATGGAGGGAGAAGGTATCTTTACGTTCAATGACCTTGGAAATGTAGTGCGTTTCGAAACGCTACGCTTCAAGGACACAGCAGAGGGTGCTGAAAGGATCCCTTGGATAATAACGGTTTTGGAAAACAAGACTTTTCAGGGAATTACCATCCCGTCAAAATGCACGGCAACCTGGATGATGGAGACCGATCCCTGGCAGTGAGCTGAACTTAAAGTACTTTCTTACCGGGCACTTCCCTGATTTTATTTAAAAATGGCGGTAGTTTGCTTTTATCTGTGTGCTTTGGTTCCCCAACAACTTCATTGATATTTCCCATATAAATTGCATTTGTTTTGACTCCTTAAATTTCCTGAGGAACTTGGCAAATACCGGGATCCTCTATAGACTCCCCATTACAGACTAGGCATGTTGGATCACAAGTCTTTGGAATCAATCTGCTTTTCCTTCTTTGATGCACTACACTTCACAGAGCAATAAAGGACATTTTCCCAATTATTTTTCCATTTCTTTCTCCATGTAAATGGTCTACCACAAACTGGGCAGGTCTTCTTTGGAAGATACGATTTATTTGCATTCCCCATGGTGGCTTTTTTGGTTAACTGTATAAAGGCTAAAGATGTTGAAGAAAAAATTTGGCCAACTGCTCATTTTTTGTGAAGTACGAATTTGTCATTATTTAAATTAGCCCAAAAAAGCATCGTTAACAATACCCAAAAATAACTGAAAATGTGAAAAAAGGGAAAAAATACTTTTTATATCATGCAAAAATGCCTAATTTAGTGGCTTATCGAAAGAGAAATGGCAAAAGCAAACTACGATGAAATGATAAAGTCACTACATATACCCAATCAATTAAATGATAATGAAGTGATTACCTATGTACGCCAGCAAGATATTGGCTGGAAGCATATCCTTTCACTTCAACAATTGACAGGGTTTAAAGACGAAATTATCTCCGAATGGTTAAACATCAGCGTAAGGACCTTGCGTACCTATAAATATCCTGATACAACCCTGAAACAAAACTTAAAGGAGCAGGTAGTATTGCTTATTTCCCTGATACAATATGGTATAGATGTATTTGGATCTACCCGGGCTTTTGAAGATTGGCTGCTTACCGCCAATTTCTTCTTTGACCGAAACCCCCCACTTAGCTACCTCAATACCGTATCCGGAATCCGTTTTGTCAATGACAGACTTATTGCCATGGAGCATGGGGATAATGTATGAGTGATTCATGGAACTTTTCAGGATAGCCAAAGAGAAATATGCTTTTGATCTAACACCCTCCGGATCTGCCAACCGATGGAATCTGAAAGACCAACAAGTAATATATGCCGCTGGATCAAGGTCTTTGGCTACCTTGGAATTGGCCGTTCACAGGAACGGAATTATTTCCAACCTTCCCTATCGGGTCATGGTTCTTTCCGTGCCTGATGCAGATCAATTGATTCAACAAATTAAACCAGCTTTGCTCCCGGAAAACTGGAGGACCATAGCAGCCTATGGCAAATTGCAGCAAATGGGTTCACAATGGTATCACGAAAAACGTTCGCTTATGTTGAAGATCCCATCCACTGTAATTCCTATGGAGTACAACTATATGATCAATACGTTACACCCTGATTTTGAATGGGTCCAACTCGTTCGTTCGGAGCCTTATTTTTGGGATGACCGACTAATCTAATAGAATTATGGATGACTGAAAACACCTACGAATCCAGACTATTTCCTAAAAATAATCCCCATTTGATTTGCATGAATACTTTCTTCCTGATGGTGTCCATCGTGGGGATGCACGTGATCATTGCTCAGGTATTGTATAAACGCCATTCCTATCAAAATCACCAAAAGCTTAAGTGATTTCACCCTTAGATTTCCATCCGCTTGTCTGTAAAGTGCCGGCACTAAATTACCAAGTGCCATATAAACAAACCCTCCCGCAGTAAATGCCAGTAAGTATCCTGCCTGAAATACCAGCCAATGATTAAATAAAAAGACAACGGCCACACCCAACATTACCGTTGTTCCAACCAGAAAATTCACCATGACCACACGCTGTGGAGAAAAACCGCTGTAGATCAAAGTTCCGGTATCGCCCAATTCCTGTGGGAGTTCATGGATAATGATCGCCAGCGTGGTAGCCATACCGACTTCCGGACTTATCATGAAGCTCCCTCCTATCACCAGCCCGTCAATAAAATTATGAAATCCATCTCCAAGCAAATTTAGCTTTCCAATAGATCGAATTGTTTTAGAATTTGGTTCAACAGTAGCCTGTCTATGTAAAAGAACCCGGTCAATCAACCAAAAAGTTGCCGCCCCAGCTAAAATACAACCAAATACAAATGTGTTTGACAGCCCCTGCTCCAAAGATTCCGGAATCAAATGAAAAAGTGCGTTTCCAAGCAAAACACCTATGGCCAATGCTACAGCATAGGGAATGATTTGCTCCCTAATTAATTTGTTGAAAAGAAGGTAAACCAACCCAACTAACGAAATCAGGCTGACCAGCAAACCAGCCACTAACGCATATACAAAGTCAACTGTGAAAATCATATTACAAATATACATGCAACATAATTGCAAAAATAGTTTTTCTTTGCCTATTTTGCATTCCAACAGAAACATCCACCCCTATGAAAGTAAGTATTTCTATTATCACGATGCCTTTATTTGGCATTGTCCTCTTCGGCTGCCAACCTCAAAAAGATGATCCGCGTCTCATTGAGGCGCATGAGTACCATCAACAAGCAGGACAAATTAGAGAAAAAATAGGTCAGCAACTGTCCAATACGGAAGTTGACAGTTTAATGCATGCTACACTGGAAGATTTTAGGCAGGCATTGAAGGAATGGGATGAGGCTCGGGTAGAAGTCTCAGGTTTTGAACATGATCATGATCACGACCATGGAGAAGAAGGACATGGGCACCATCATCATGCTGCTCCCAATCTCAGCCCCAAGGAACACCTCGAATTACAGCAGCATTTACTGGAAGAAATCAAGGGGCTGGAAAAATCCTTCAATGATCAGCGAATGGGGCTGATAAATTAATTCTGAGTTTGAGGGTTAATCTTGAACAAACCAACACAAAATAACTAAAATAATTAAAAAATAAAATTTAATTTCAAGGGTAATTATAACTGTAAAATTCTTTAAAAAAAGTTAGGCGAGTTTTTAAAATTTCCTTAGATTGTATGAATTTTAGAAACGAGAATTTTGTTCTTGTTCAATTTCCTAAAATATAGCTGCAGTCAGTTACGGATAAACCCCATTATAGAGGAGTCTTTTGAGACTCCTTTTTTATTTTTCAGGTTTTTTCTCCGCTATTTTTACTGCTTTTTCATCTTCGAGTTCTTTGCTTACGATAAAATAAGGTCCGGTAATGATCTCTTGCCCTTCGGTCAACCCTTCTAAAATCTCAATATTATCAAAATCAGAAATACCCGTCTTGACAGCCACCATCTTAGCAGTATTTCCTTCCTTCAAAAAGACAAGCTCCTTCAACCTAGTCGTCCCTCCTTCCGTTTCCAATGTTTCCGCTTCACGGGTAGTGACAGCCGCCAGGGGCACCGATAAAGTATTTTCTTTTCTGTTCGTTATAATTTCCACACTTGCGGTCATGCCGGGCCTGAAGGGAAACGGATTCTTTTCCGTCACCAATTCGGCATACGAATCATTTATAATTCTTATCCTAACCTCAAATTCAGTTACTGCGTCTGTACTTACCTTTTCATTGGCGGAATTTGCAATGGCAGTTACGATACCCCCAAATTTCTTTCCGCTAAAGGCGTAGGAGTCCACGTCTATTAGAACACTATCGTTGAGTGATATACGCACGATGTCATTTTCGTTGACGTTGACCCGGATTTCCATCCTGGACAAATCCGCAATGCGTAGCATTTCGGTGCCGGCCATTTGGGCTGTTCCTACTACCCGTTCCCCTTGTTCTACCAGGAGTTTGGATACTGTCCCGTTGGTGGGAGAATATACATTGGTCAGACGTAGATTCTCGGCGGATTCATCCACCGTTGCCCTGGCACTTTTGACGATAAATTCAGCTGCCAAAACCGTTTGTTTGGCCGCTTCAAGGTCGTTTTGAGAGGTGAGGAAGTTGGCATTGATTTGCTCAAAGTCAGCATCGGATATTACTTTGTCTTCGTATAACTTCAGGTTACGGTCATATTCCTGTTGTGACCTGGTAAACTGGGCTTCGGAGCGCTTGAGAGCCGCTTTGGACTGAGCCAAGTTTGCCAACTGCTGATTGAGGGTGGCTTGGGCCCGGTCTAGTGCGGAAATAAAGTTGTCCGGGCGGATTTTCACCAGCAGGTCGTTGATTTTAACAGAGTCTCCCTCAGCCACGTTGAGTTCAATGATTTCCCCTGCCACATCAGGACTCATCTTCACTTCAGTTTCCGGTTGGACCACGCCGGAAGCGCTTACTTTTTCCACAATATTGCGGTTTGCTACCTTTGCTGTCTCCACTTCAACTTCTTTCGGCCCACCGATCCACCCTTTGGATTTTCCCACAAAAATTCCCGCAATAAGCAGTGCCACAACACCCAGGAGAATATAGATTACTTTATTCGATTTATTCTTAGCCATTTTTTTTGAATTGATATTATAAAGTAAGGGGATTACCCATGTAAAAATCAAGCACTTTCACCCGGAAAACATACTCATATTTGGAAGTGATCAAGTCAGCTTGCCCATTGAATAAATTATTCTGAGCCACTTGAAAATCTACCGCATTGATTGCGCCTACTTCAAATCGCTGGGTTGCCATCCGAAAAGCCTCCTCCAATGAAGCTACCCTTTTGAGGTTACTTTCATAGGATTGTTTAGCCGCAAAGGCTGTCGTGTAGGCAGTTTCAATATCCTGCCTCAATTGGTTTTTTGTCTCAATCTCCTGTATTTCACTTAGCCTTTTCTGAACACGGGCACGTTGAAGATTTGCTCGGTTTCGAAATTGGGAAAATATGGGAATGTTCAATGCCATGTTCGCTGCCTGGGAAAGATTATTATCAAACTGAACGAAGGGAGTGTCTCTAGGTATAAAAACTGAAATTGATTGATCAGCATAATTGGTGAAAACATTCGCATTAATCCCAAAGCTTGGAAGAAATGCGCCTTTGGCTATTCTAACACCATATTCCGCACTGGCTATTCCCAATTCAGCTGCTTTAATTTGCGGTAGATAGGAAGCCGCAGTCCCATATATATCGTCAACATCCAACCCGCCAAATCCCAGTCCTTCCAGTGCAACTTCTGGTACCAAAATATCGAAATCATCCGTAAAAGGCAAGAGCAACTGTTGGGACAAATTCAGCCGTGCAATACGGTGATTGTTTGAGGCATTGATTACTTCCAGTTCGGTAGTAGCTACCTGCGCCTCCAAATCCAGCAACTCTGCCCGGGGTACCGAACCTGCGGCAACCAGCCGTTTGGTTCTTTCCAGTTGTTCCTTTACAGTATTTAGCTGATTTTCTGCGATATTAAGCTGTTCCTTGGCAAAAGCAATGTTGACAAAAAGATTTATAATATTTAGTGAAATATCATTTTCCGTATTTTCAACATTCAACCGGCCAATCTCTACATTTAATTTGGACTGTTTAACTTGATTTCGGATTTGACCTCCAGCATATATAGGAAGGTTTGCGCTTGCATTAAGGTTTACATTTCCAATGCGCCTGGATTCGAACAGATTAGTGACCGGATTGATGGACCTGCCCCACCTATATCCAGAAGATATACCGGTCGAAAAGGTAGGGATTTGTTGCCCATAAGCCTCCATCAATCCTGTTTCGAAATTGGCCAAATCCAGCTGACTCCGCTTTAAAGTAAGGTTATTCTCCAAGCCAATGGCAATACTTCCCTGAAGAGAAAGTTTACCAATATCGTAGCCCTGTGCCCGGATACTAAAATGACTTAATGATACAAAAGCAAGCAAAAGTAAAAAGTACTTTATCATAGGACACTGTTAAGAATTATTTATTTTGCTTGGTTGGTTGGATGGGTTTTGGCCATAATTAACAACATTTGTGCTAAAAACACTCTATTTTCACAATAACTTCAAAATAAGCAATAACCTGTGACTAGAACCAGTGATTCCATATTTTTTTTACTAATTTTAATTATTGATTGCTAGAAAAGGATTACAACTTGATCGGTAATGAACAGATAAATGAACGGATATGATACACTTTATTTACACCGGACACCGATAGATCCCCGGTGGATCCCCCACGGTCAGCAAACGCGTGCAGCCTTGTTTGGAGATGGTATCTTTGAAACCATGATATATGTCAACGGGAAAATCCGTTTCGCATCCACACATCAAAACCGGGTCAATCAAGGAGTAATGACACTTAAACTAGATCCGATTGGAATGAGTTCAATAGCTGAAATCGAAAATCTAATCGCCAAGGAAGTTGATGGAAATGGGGTCTGGAGAATACGGTGGAATATATTCAGATCCGGCCTGGGAAAATATACCCCGGAAGAAAACTTCTGCTCAGAACACCTGATCATTCAGCCTTTTTCTCCTTCACCTTTGATCAAAATAAACGCCTACATCTCTACTGCGATCCACTTGCATCCTTCTCCCTGGAGTCAATGTAAAACGCTTAACTGCCTGCCTTATGTGATGGCAAATCTGGAAAGGAAGGAGAGACAAATGGATGAAGTTTTTTTAACCGATGAACATGGATTTCTGAGCGAGGCCGGCGCTTCCAATTTATTTTGGATCAAATCAGGCACATTTTACACTCCTTCTCTTCGTCATCATGCCATCAGCGGCGTGGGAAGGACTCAAATCATCCAACTGCTTACCAAAAAAAATGTTCCCTTCCAAGAAGGCTCCTTCACCAAAGAAGCCTTATTGGAAGCGGACCAGGTGTTTACAAGCAACGTCACAGGAATATCATTCATAGCGCATTTTGAAAATCGCAGCTACGGGACAGACCCTATTCCCTATTTGTCAGAAATCTTTCCATAAACCTGTGTTTGGTTTTTACTTTTCCAAGCAAGGGTCGAAATTGCAATAAACACGGGTGCAAGCCGTGGCTAGTGGATTAAATCCATGTTATTTTTGCGGCGTTGTTGATTTAAACAACAATGGTGGCAATATCGAACCAATCCATTCTCTTCTCATCCTGATTTGAACAATAGCCTAACTCAGGTTACCAACTCCCTAAACAGAAACCGCCGCCTTGATATGTGGATGCGGGTCATAGTTCAGAATTTCAAAATCCTCGAATTTGAAATCGAAGATATCGGTTATTGCCGGATTCAACTTTAACTGTGGCAAAGGCCTATACGTACGGGTCAATTGCAAACGGGCTTGGTCCAGGTGGTTGTTGTAGAGATGGGCGTCGCCAAACGTATGTACAAACTCGCCTACCTGTAGACCACATACCTGGGCCACCATATGCAAGAATATGGCGTAGGACGCAATATTGAAAGGAACTCCCAAAAAGACATCCGCACTCCGCTGATACAACTGACAGGAGAGATTGCCCTCCGCAACGTAGAACTGGAATAGCAAATGGCAAGGGGGAAGCGCCATTTGGTCTACATCTGCCACATTCCAGGCGCTGACGATCAAGCGCCTTGAATTGGGATTGGTCTTTATCTGATGGATAAGATTTTTTATTTGATCTATTTCACCTCCCCTACCATCGGGCCAGTGCCGCCACTGATAGCCGTATACAGGTCCCAGGTCTCCGGATTCATCGGCCCATTCATCCCATATGGATACTTTGTTTTCCTTCAGGTAAGCAATGTTGGATTCCCCTTTCAAAAACCAAAGCAACTCATGGAGGATAGAGCGGATATGGCATTTTTTGGTGGTAACCAGAGGAAAACCTTCCCGCAGGTCAAAACGCATCTGATACCCAAAGACACTGATTGTTCCGGTACCGGTACGATCGCCCTTTTGTATCCCGTTATCCAGAATATGCTGGAGCAGTTGGTGGTATTGTATCATGTTTGTGCGTATTTAACCGTAGAGTTGCTCGTAATATTTCTGGTAGCCTCCCGACGTCACTCCAGTCAGCCAGGCCTCATTCTCCAAGTACCAATCCACGGTTTTTTCAATACCAGTTTCGAATGTCAAACTTGGCTCCCATCCCAATTCCGCCTTGATTTTGGACGCATCGATGGCATAACGCAGGTCGTGGCCTGCCCTGTCTTTGACAAATGTAATCAACTCGGACGAGGTGCCGGGCGGCCTGCCAAGCTTTTTGTCCATAATCTCACAAAGCAAGCGGACAATGTCGATATTTTTCCACTCGTTGAAACCGCCTATGTTATAGGTCTCATTCGCTTTACCTGTATGAAAAATATCATCGATGGCCCGGGCATGATCTATTACATACAACCAGTCCCTGACATTTTCGCCCTTTCCGTAGATAGGCAAAGGTTTGTTATTTGTGATATTGTGAATGCAGAGCGGGATCAATTTTTCAGGAAATTGATTGGGTCCATAGTTATTCGAACAGTTGGAGATTACCGTTCGAAGCTTGTAGGTATTGGCATACGCACGGACAAAATGATCTGAGCTGGCCTTTGATGCCGAATACGGCGATTGGGGATCATAAGGAGTAGACTCCAAAAAAAAGCCGCCATCGTGCAGGGAACCATACACCTCATCGGTAGATATGTGATAGAATAGGTGGTTTTCTTTGTCCTTCCAAAAGTTTTTAGCCACGTTCAGCAAATTTACCGTACCTATGACATTGGTATTGACAAATGCAAGGGGATCGGTGATGGAACGGTCCACGTGGGATTCTGCTGCCAGGTGAATGACATCGGTGACCTGATACTGATTAAAAACCTTCTCCAGGGCTGATTCATCCCGAATGTCCACTTTGGCAAAATGATAATTTGAAGCTCTCTCTATATCTGTGAGATTTAGAAGGTTGCCTGCATACGTCAGACTATCCAGGTTAATAATGCGATAGTCTGGATAGTTGGTCACAAAAAGTCGGACCACATGGGAGCCTATAAAACCTGCTCCACCGGTAATTAAAATTGATTTTTTCATAGCTATTATTTTACACCCTAAACTTGGCAATTAATTTACTGAACCATCCCTTTTTGTTTCTTTCTTCATCCTCGTAATAGTTTCCGCTATACCCGCTTTTTTTCATGTAGGAGTAATTGTAACCGTATCCATAATTATATCCACCAAAATCATAGGTATCCCCACCGCTTTTTAACCCGTTGAAAATCGCATAAAAATCCCTGACCTGATCACTCGCATAGAGGTCGTTGATCATCAGGAGGTGGTTGCGGTGGGTGAAGTCATAGCGAACGATATACAGGTTGACATCCGAAAACCGCAGCATGTCCATGGTCTCTGACACCAATCCTACCGGTGGGCAATCCATGACAATGATGTCAAACTCCTTTTCCAAGTGAATAAAAAAATCCTTCAATTTATCCTTGAGCAATAATTCGGAAGGATTGGGAGGAACGGGTCCAGAGGGGACGATGTATAAATTTTCATATTTCGTTTCCAAAATAATATCCTCCATGCCATGTTTGTCCACCAAATAGGTGGAAAGTCCTTTTTTATTCGATACGCCCAAGTAAGTAGAAAGTTTCGGCTTTCTGAGGTCCATCCCCATGAGGCAAGTCTTCTTCCCGCTCAAGGCCATGGCTGAGGCAATATTGATACTTATAAAGGTTTTTCCCTCCCCGGAGATGCTGGATGTTACCAAAATATTTTTACACTTCTTTTCACTGGAAATGTAGAAAAGGGCGGATCGCAGGGAACGAAACGATTCGGAGCCCAATGCTCGGGGATGTTCGGCGACAAGGAGGTTGGTCTCTTTGTCACTGTATCCAATGGTGCCCAACAGGGGAATTTTAAGTATATTTTTGAGCTGAACTTGGTCCATGATCCGGTTGTTGAGGTAATGGAATATCAGCAAAAATCCAAAAGGAATGAAAAAACCAAGTCCAACGGCATACGAATAATTCTGTGTTTTTTTGGGGAAAATTAGTATTCCCCTTTTGGCATAATCCACAATGGAATTGTCAGATATATTGGAGGCTTTGGCTATACCGGCTTCGGCCCGCTTTTCCAGCAGGTAGGTATAGAGATTCTCCCGCATTTTATACTCCCTGAATATATTGGAATAATTGGATTCCGCCTGGGGCAAATTAGAAAACTGCAGGTCAAAGGATCGAAGCTTTTCTACATTTTCCCGCTTCTTTGTCTCCGTGTTTTTAATAAGGTTTTCAATGTTTTCAAAAACATTATCCCTCAACCTCTCCACTTGCTGATCCAAAACCTTTACATCCGGGTGGTTTTCGTTGACGATGCTCAGCAGTTTTCTTCGGTCCAACGATAAGGTCACCAAGTTTTGTACGAGCCCATTCAGCAAAGCGTCATTAATTCCAACCACTGAAGGAGCTACCACCTCTTCGTAGCTTTCGCCCTTTCGTTCCAGGTATTCCCGGAGTGAATTGTAATAGGACAGTTCAAACTCGATTGCCTGGATGTTCTCTTCCAACTCCCGAATATTATTCAACACCCCTCCGAATTCTGCGTTGACATCGAGCAGTTTATTGCTAACCTTGAAGTTTTGCATCCTCCTCTCCACCGAATTCAGGGAGTCCTCCACGATATAGAGTTGTTCATCGATAAATCGCAGGGCATTTTCGGAAATCTGGTTTTTCTCCCGAAGGTCATATTCCAAAAAGGAATCCATGAGGGCATTAACGTAATCGCTCCCCTTCTCCACCACTTTGGTAACCATGCTGACTTCGAGCACCGTTCCATAATTAATCAATGGACGCACCTGGACGTTTCCTGCATATTGTTCCACCAGGGTATTGGGATGGTGCAGGATGAACCCAACCTCATCTCCAACCCGGGCTGGATTTGTCAAGCTTACTGTAAATTTCGACTTGCTGCCTTTGACCTCTTCACCAAAGCGATGGACTGTATTAAAAATATCCACGTCGGAATAATCAGGTTTGGTTCCGAAATTCCACCATTCCAAAAACTGTTTTTCCTGCCTCCCGATGGTAAACTCCTCCCCGGAAAGGATCTCCAAGCTCATTCTTCGTTCCTCAAGCTGGGGGTAATCCCAATCCACCTTGATGTGAATTGGGGCATTTTTGTACATTTCTATTTCTTTGATGTTGGTGGCGGCCAAATAGGTGACATCAAAATGCATATTTTTTAACGCTTCGGCGGCGAGATTTTTGGAAGTAAACAGCAAGATGTCATTGGTCAGGTTTTCGCTTCCGGTAAAAATATTCGACCGATCCAGCACCCTTACTTCCGGAGAGGCATTCCTCTTGATCATCACACTCCCCTTTACCTCAAACCGCTCTACGGTGTACCTGTGAAATAAAAAAACAGCAATCAGGCCTATGCTTATAAAAAGCGTATACAATGGCCAATACCTCGAGTACTTGATGATGTAGTACTTGATATCAATGGGTTTTTCCTGCTCTTCAAATTTTGATAAATCCAGATTCTCCATAGTTAAAAAATTCCTGAGGTCACACCATAAATAAATAATATTGCGGTAAGTATGGAAATACCAAGTTGTAAGGAGGTCGATAAGTTTTCTCCGGAACCAATTTGCCTGATCTGCATGGGCTGTAGGTAGAGAATATCGTTATTCTGGATAAAATAGTAGGGAGAAGCTAGCAATTGACGGTCGTTGAGGTTGATTTGATGGATTTTCACCCCTCCATCGTATTGCCTGACAAGGAAGAGTTCGTTCTTTTTGGCGAGAATATTGGATTCCCCAGACATGGCCAACGCATCAAAGACCGTGGCCCGGTTTTTTAAAATCACCTTGGTTCCGGTACTGGCAAACTCTCCAAGTGCAGTAAACCGTATTCCGCCAATACGTACCCGCACATCCACCTCCTCTTTAAAATAGGAGTTAATCGCCAGTTGAATGGCATCTCTGGCTTCCTTCTCCGTCAATCCGGCCAGCCCAACCAAGCCAAGCTTGGGTATCCGGACATATCCATCTTTGTCCAAGGAATATCCCGTAAAATAAAAAATATCCATAGCACCTCCCATTGCCATACCACCACCGCCCATTCGGGCATTATTTGCCCCCTTGTATTCAAATGCCTTCAACAGTTCCTCGTTACTGGATGCAAAGTCAATATCAACGATATCAAATGGCTGCAGGATATACTCGTAGTCCACCTCAGCGTAAGGAATAAACTCCTCCAGTTCTATGGGCGTTTCTCCCGGGAGATTTTGCAGGTAATTGATCCGCCTGTTGCTTACGCAGGAAGAAAGATAAATTACTACAGCAATCATTAGCACATTTCTCATGTAAATTCTTTCCAAAACCATCTGTGACAGACCAAAATTAACCAAATATGACAGTAAAGAAAAATAACGGAATTTTATAATTTATTTTTTTTTCCCTTCATCCCAAAGTCTGTAATATTCCTTGAGTATCAACTGATGAAGGGTTTTTCTGTCAAATTTTTCCCTTATCTCCTTATTCAATTTCTCCGCGTATTCCTGCATCAGCTCCCGCTTGATGTAGGCAAATTCCATGGCCTCCCTGAGAGCTGCCACATCTTTAACCGGATAGACCAATCCAGATTTTTTATGGGCAATGATCTCTGTATTTCCAGGTATGTCCGAGCAGATAACCGGGCAGGAAATCGCCCCTGCCTCGAGCAGCACGTTTGGAAATCCCTCCCTGTGAGATGGATGGATAAGCACATCTGAAATCGCCATGTAGTAGGCAACGTGGTCGGTCCATTCTACATGGACGATTCGGGGATGGTCTTTGATCCGGTTGATGGTCTGCGTGGAAACTGGATTTAGCTCTTGTTCAAAAGAACCCAACAGCACCAGTTTGGATTTATTGTTGATTTTGGAGCTTAGATATGCTTCTATCAAATCTTCTATTCCCTTGTCTTTTACCAGCCTGCCCACCACAAGCATCACAAATTCATCCTCTCCGGGAGCAACCCGCATGGTAGCGGCCACCAAGTGGTTTTCTTGAAGTTTGTACCGGTCAAACTGATCCAAATCAACGCCGTTGGAGGATCCGTGACCGATGACGGCCACTTTGCCGGGATCCACCAAATTCTCTTCCACTATCAGTTGTTTGAGCGAAAATGCGTTTGGCCATACTTCCTTCGCCAGCCTAAAGGTTAATTTCTCCAAAAAAACCAACAAGCGCTGTTTGTTGCCCTCGGCTGCCTGATAAGGCAACCCCGCAAGGGTATGAACCCGAATATCAATACCTGCCAACCGGGCTGCCAACATCCCCAACAGACCTGCCTTGGGCGTGTGTGAATGAACGATATCCGGATTTTCCCTACGAAACAAATTGTACAAGTACCAAAGACATTTCAAATCCTGGAGAGGCGTAAATTTCCGCGTAAATGGGACTTCTTCGTGGGGACATGCCTCATTTTTGATTACCTGATCCCATTCCTTGCCCGACCCACTGACCATCAACACCTCCCAGCCTGCTGATTTCATAAACTTCATCTGACCCCGTAGCAGAAGTTTAAGAGAAAGGGGAACGGTTGTGATCCGGATTAATTTTGGCATGTAGCTGCTAAACGTTAAAAACCCAAAGATATGATTAAATTAGAAAATTTTACGCAATTTCTATTCAAAGCTAAGTATCCGAATTAAACCATCATATCCAAGGACTTCCACAGTTTTTAACCCTGAGGTCAAAAAAACCTTCCTGCTAGATTGGGATAAAAAACCGGATCCAACATAAAATTCCACCTTATTTGTCCTTCCATCCCTGTATCGGAATAGGGCAGACAAATCGGAGGAGTTGGGTTCAAAAATGCCTTTTGAAGGATTTTGTCTGTGAAATTCAAAGAGTTTCAATCTCCCTCTATTTTGTGAAGCAATGATTAAAGGATTATTGGAAGGATCCGACAGGGTGACCAAGGCTTTTGCGTCTCCAAAAATGGCGAACCCGCTTTCTCCCGATCCTATAACATCAAATTCACCCCCTCCGTTGCCTTTGAGCCAGAGTCCTGTAAGGGCATCCAACCGACCCGAAAATACCTCATTGCCATAATCATTTCCTACCAGCAGGACATCCAGGTTTCCATCCCCATCGACATCCATGGAAACCATGCCGTATATCGGGGCAACCTGTGCTAGGCGGGGCAATTCCTTCCATAAAAAGGTACCATCTCCTTTGTTTTCCAAATAAACACTTGCCATTTGATTGGCCTCTAAGACCACCGCTCCTTCAAGTTCCTCCTCAGAAAAGAGCTCTTCCTTTCCCGCCTGCGCAAAACTTTTGAAATTCTGGAATTTTTTGCGAAAAATGGGACTCTGTCCATACAGGTCTTCCCAGAAATGAACCGGATAAGGCCTGTAGGCATGGTTTTCATCCTTCAAATAGGCAAACAATATGGGATCAATACTTTGATTGGAATCAAAATCTTTGGCATAAAGGGTCAAGGGTCGTTTTTGGGTAACTTGATAGAAATTATTCAATCCCCAATTCCCTATCAGGTAATCCGTATCGCCGTCCCCGTCAAAATCTCCCGCTGTAATACCGGTCCACCAACCTGTCATCCCCTGCAATCCCGTGTCGGTCGCTTTAATCAACGATTCCCCGGTATTTCTAAAAAAAGTAATTTCCATAAATTCCCCCACTACCAGAAGGTCCACCCGTCCGTCATTGTCATAATCCGTCCACAAGGCATCTGAAACCATTCCAATTCGATGCAATTCAGGGGCAATTTCCAGGGTAACGTCTCTAAATTTTCCCCCTTTGTTTTTCAAGATTCTGTTTTCACCCGGCAAGGGATATTGGCCTTGCTCCGAACGGCCTCCCACAAATAAATCCAACCAGCCATCACCATCGATATCCGCTGCCCGAACCACTGTCCCGCTATGCGGATTGAATGGCAAGGCGGTGGTATCAAGTGAAAGATTGCCTTTTCCGTCATTACGGAAAATTCTGTCCTGATAGACGGATTCGCCGACCGCATATTCATTACTTCCACTGACGGCATACACATCCAGATCGCCGTCGTTGTCCAAGTCGGCCAACAAAAGCCCCATATCCTCCGGTATGCTTGCTTCCCCATCTCCCAGCGGTTGAGTTAGAAAGGTTCCATCTAGTTTCTGAGACAAAAGCGTTTGCCCATATCCAGCAGATCCGCCGATTAACACATCTTCCAATCCATCCCCGTTGACATCTCCTACCGCTAGTCCTGGACCATACTGGGAAAGCTTGTGCGGCAAGGTCCGCTGAAGGTTAAAATCAATCCGGTCACGTTCCTGATGCTTGTAATCCACCCCCTTTTCTTCGGTAACGTCCAATAGCATTTTAGGCTGTTCTTTGATCCAACTTGGAGATCTTTCAAAGGTGACAGGCGAAGCATCCGATATGTCTATTTCCAACACTTGATTGACCGGGACATCATGAAGGACTTGCCTTTTCCCTTCCTGCCAAACTATTTCCAAAAAAACTATTTTCTCCGTATCCCCTACCCCAAAATGAACTACCTCCTCCACCGTGGACATATAACCCCTAGACACCTGATGCTCGTGGTATTGGGTCGTGCTTTCGCCTGTTCGTATCCAGATTTTTGCTCCCAGACTTTGGGGGTTTTCAGGTGTTCCTTTAAGCCGTATTCTAAGATAATTATTCCCTTCATTAACCAATGGATTGAGTTGGTTTACAAAGACAAATGCCTCCTGATTGATATTGTTGACCACATAATCCAAATCTCCGTCTAAATCCAAATCCACAAAGGCGGCCCCATTCGAAAAGGAGGGTTGGTCAATACCCCACGCAGCACTTACGCTTTCAAATGAAAGATTGCCTGTGTTTCGAAAGGCATAATTGGGAATCTTCACGATGGGTATGGAATCCAACAGGATTGCCGGGGACGCGGTGGCACCCATGTCCGCCCTGAAGTTGGTAAAATCCTTGTCGGTAATGTCCCTGGGGTAACCATTGGTTACCATCAAATCCCGCCAGCCGTCATTATCCATGTCCACCAACAGCGGCGACCAACTCCAGTCTGTTTGAAAAACTCCAGCCATGTGTCCTATTTCACTGAAAGGAACGCCCGGGCCGTTGTTCCGGTGAAGCATGTTTCGGACAAACTGGTATTCATAGCCCCAGGCCTCATTATTCACGTAAGTCTGATAGGAGGTTTTGCTGATGGTCGTCTTCATTCGAAAATTTGTTTCGGCCAACATATCCAAGGTGATCAGGTCAAAAAGGCCGTCATTGTCGATGTCACCCACATCCACACCCATCGAAAAGTAACTCTGGTGTCGGATATAATCGGTAATCCGGTTTGAGAAGGTACCGTTTTGATTGTTGATATACAGGATGTCATTGGACAAGTAATCATTACTGACATAAATATCCGGCCATCCATCGCTGTTAAAGTCAGCTATCGACACGCCTAACCCATAACCTTCTATGAGAATTCCGGACGCGTCACTGACATCTGTAAATGTGCCATCGCCCTTGTTTTTGTAAAGTTTATCGGTATTTCCTGCCGTCCCATCAGTGAATTTATTGCGGTAGACACCTGGGAGGGAAGTTACCAAAAGATTATTAAGCACAAACAAATCCAAGAGGCCGTCGCTGTCGAAGTCAAGAAAAACAGCTGACATACTGTATCCTTTCTCCGCAATGCCATACTTTTCCGCTTGTTCTTCAAAAACTGGAATGGCGTTTTCATTTAACCCTTGGTTTACAAAAAGCTTGTTTGCCCGGCTAAGGGTATCCTTCTTCATGGCGGCGCAGACATAGAGGTCCATCAGTCCGTCCCCGTTGATATCCACCACCGTCACTCCTGTACTCCATGTATCCGGTGCAGCGATTCCCGCAACTTCCGAAACATCCTCAAAAGTTAGGTTTCCCTTGTTCAAATAGAGCTTGTTGGCTACCTCATTGCCCGCAAAAAATAGATCTGGCAGTCCATCGCTGTTGAAATCCCCAACGCCTACTCCTCCCCCGTTATAAATGAATTCTTCCGTCAAGATATTTATCGAATCGGACTCGGTAATGTCATTGCTGAAGGTAATGTTCGACTGAGTGGAAGGCAATAACCTAAAAAGCTTTTCTTCAGGATTTGAACAGGAAATAAGAATAATAGAGATGACACTTATCCGGAAAGCATTGGGTAAAGCTGGGAGGTTTCCGATAGGACGCATAGTAACTGGTTCGTGGTAATTATTCGGTTAAAATAGGCTGACTTACAAATATAAGCGAATTGGAGCATTTTTGGCAATCCTTCCACAGGTAGCCTTTGGCATTAAAAAAAGGGCAGGAAAAATTTCCTGCCCTTTTTTTATTATTTCAACTTGTTTCTTTTAATCAAAAGCAGGATCCTGTACCAAGGTTGGAGCTCCGTCTCTGAAAGATCTTTCGATGGCCTCCAAGGGAACTGGGAAATATTCATGAACACCTTTTACAAACTGGGCGTTGGAAAGGTATGTTCTTTTGGTTTTCTCCATCTGCAAATATGGCGTCATTACCTCCGATGCAATACCCCAGCGCTGTAAGTCAAAAAAGCGGTGACCTTCCATGGCAAATTCAAGCCTGTTCTCCATTCTGACAGCCTTACGAGCCACAGCCGGATCAGTCCAAGGCTGATCATAGGTATTGATGACATAATTTGCCGCAGGTTCTCCTTCAATCACAGTAAAACTATTTCTTTCAGCTCCTTGGGTGGCACGTGGCACAAACCCAGCTGGATTAGCCGCACGGGTTCTTACAATATTCACCAGTTCTCTGGCTCTTTCCAGATTGCCAAGCTCCACTTCACACTCTGCCAGCCAAATGATGACCATACCCAACCTCATGATTCTGAAGTTGTTGGCAGAAAGTCTTGGGTTGGCACCGATGCCGAAAAACGCCGGTTCGGCAATGTGCTTCTTGGGCGAATAGGGTCCTGCATAGGCCTGGTCCCGGATAAAATCACGGTTGTGTATTTTATATCCTTTGAACAAGATGCCTCTTCTGCCCACTGTATGATCCAAACGGGGATCCAAAGGACCCTGATAAGGAGTAAAAGGTGCATTTATCCCAACTCCCTCATCACTGGTAACATTACTGGCATTGAAGGTATCCAATAAAGGAAGGCCTGAGGCAGTTGTTTTGTACGCATTTACCAGATTTTGAGATGGCTGATAAAACCCACAGCATCCCCAAGGATCTGTATATGGGTAGTTGAGGGTTGTTCCTTCATTGGCTGCCGCAGTTGTTGCACTTGAAATGGAGAACTGGATCTCGAAGATCGACTCTTCGTTGTTTCTCCTGCCTACTAGGAAGTTTTCCTCAAAGGTTGGTGTCAGGGCAAAGCCGCCATTGTTCAGGATATCTTCCAGAATAACTTTGGCTTCCCGCAGTTTGGCAGTATTGGCGGCACCTGTAGTTTGATTCCAACCCTGAAACATTTTAGCTTTGGCCAAAAATGCTTTTGCTGCCCAGCTTGTAGGCCTTCCAACTACCGCCTGTGATTCGGGCAACACGTTTGCAGCCGCTTCAAAGTCAGCTTCAATGTCGACCCAAATTTCCCGGTCATTTGGAACCTTGCTGCTTTCCAAATCCTCCAACACGAAGGTAGCGTCATCAATGTAAGGGACACGCCGCCACATTTTACGCGCCTCAAAATGGAAGAAACCTCTCAGAAATCTTGCTTCCGCTATTATCTGGGCACTCCTTTCGTCCGTTACACCATCGGTAATCTTTAGTGTGTTTAACGCATCGTTGGATCGGGCTACGCCTTTATACAACGCTCTCCATTTGTTTCGTAAATGCAGATTGGTTGCCTGAAAATCGAATGTTTCCAAAAAAGTCTGCTCTGGCTGATCGCCGGCATCCGTACCTTTGTACGCATCATCGGATACTACCCCGCCGTACACCCAGTTGTCTACGGTGCCATTCCATCCGGCCTGTCCGTCCAGGCCATATCCGTCTACCATGCTATAGGCTCCCAACAAGATACCTTCTACCCCTTGGGGATTTTCCAAGCCCACGGTACTGAACTGTCCCAAGGGTGTTGTTTCAAGAAATTCCTCACTGCAGGAAAAGGTGGTTGCGCCTAACAATAAGCCTGCCGCCGATAATTTTATATAGATACTTTTCATCTTTTTGCTCAATTTAAAGTTAGAACGTGACATTTAATCCCAGAATTAGGTTTCTGGATACAGGCATGTATCCCCCGTCAAATCCGATGGTATTGTTGCTACCGGTTTGAATTTCGGGATTGGTACCTGTGTACTTCGTCAACGTTAGCAAGTTTTGTCCCTGGAAATACACAGATGCCCTGCTCATACCAATTCTATTCAGCATGGATTGAGTGAGGCTGTAGGTAAGCTGTACATTTCTCAACCTGAAGTAGGAACCATCCTCCACAAAATAGGTCGATGGCCTACTGCTAATCTGGTCATTGGCATCCATGATAGGTAATGTACCTCCCCTGTTAGTCGGTTGCCACGCATCGTACAAGGCAGCCTGAGATTTGTTGCCCTGAAAGGTATTGAAATCTGTCCAATAATTGATGTAATTGAAGATGTCGTTTCCAACCGAACCATTGCCAAACAGGGTCAGGTCCCAGCTTTTATAACCTACGTTGACATTGATCCCATAAATAAAATCGGGATGGGGGTTGCCGATGATTGTCCGGTCTGCATCGGTAATCACACCGTCATTGTTCACGTCATCCACTTTAAATTTACCCACCGCGTTGTAGTTCCCATAGGGAGGATGGGCGGCTACCTCTTCTTGCGTTTGAAAAATCCCGAGATTTCTGTATCCAAAGAAAGATGAAATAGGTGCGCCGGCTTGCGTAATGGTCACAGAAGGCACCCGGGTCGAAGCCCCGAAAAGCACGTTGTCGTCATTCTCCGCCAAGTTGTCTACGTTGTTTCGGTACATGGAATAATTTGCCGAGACGCCCAACCGAAGGTCGCCTCCCAAAAAGGTCTCATCATAACCCAAGTTGAGATCCAGTCCTTTATTGGTCATTTGGCCTATGTTGGAAAATGGCGGAACAGCGTCTCCATGGCCATAATTTATTGGAATTTGGAACAACATATCCGTTGTTTTCCTGTTCCACAAATCAAATTCGAAGAAGAATTTTCCTTCCAAAAACTCCACATCCAGACCGATGTTGTTGGAGGTAGTAGCTTCCCATCGGGCATTTGGATTCCCAAACCTTGCAGTGTCAAAACCCAAGGCCGGGGTGGATGAGGATCCGTCAATGGGGTAACCCGAATTGAAAATGTTGGATCTATAGGTAGTATAGGCATTGTAATCCCCTATCAACTGATTTCCGGTTTTACCCCATCCATACCGCAGTTTCATGTCAGAGATAAATGGCAGCGCATCAGCAATGGCTGCTTCATCAGACAACCTCCATCCCAGGCTAAAAGCAGGGAAGGTAGCATTTCTGGAGGCCTGCAAAAACCTGGAAGACGCATCATTCCTAAGAATAAACTGTACCAGATACTTCCCGTCATAGGAATAATTCAGCTTTCCAAACTGCGAGTATAACCGATAGTCGCTGGCTACACGTCCAAAGTTTGTGGCAGTATTGGGATCTCCCAAATCCAGGTAACTGATGATAGGAGTAGTCTCAAACGCAAAACGTTGCCGCGCGGCTCCGAAGATTTCACCAAACTCTTTAATCGCTTCTACGCCCAAATAGGCATCTACCTTATGGATATCATTAAACGTCTTGGTATAACTGATGGTGTTGGTCCATACCCACTGATAGGAATATTCATTTTCAGATGTGGAGGTGTTCACAAAGTTGCCCTCCACATATTCAGGCTGAGGCCTTCCGATGAACAAACCTCTTCGGTTATTTCCGTCAAGACCGAAACTGGTTTTGACCTGGATGTTTTCATTAACATCATAGCTGGCATAGACATTACCAAAAGCTCTTAAAGAAAGATTCCGGTTGTCTTGCGCTCTTGACAATACCGCCACAGGGTTGAAGTTGTTTCCCAAGTTCAATCCCCTACTCCCTGCAAAGTTGCCCACGATATCGCGGACGGGCAGCAACGGATGTTGCAAGGACGAACTAAATACCGCATTTTGCTCCGCATTATTTCCGGCAGCTCCATTTCCGAATCCACCTTTTCGATTACCAATCGTTACTGACAGGTTTTCGCCTATGGTCAATTTGTTATCCAGAGCCTTAAATTCCGTATTCGCCCGGATAGAATACCGGTCATAACCGATATCATTGACGATACCTTCCTGGTTAAAGTAGTTCAAAGACAGCGCATAGCGACCATTTTCTGTGCCACCACTGGCCGTAATCTGGTAACTTTGGATCGGAGCAGTGCGTGTACTTTCTTTCCACCAATCGGTATCACCAGCGCGGGTGATCGGATAAATATTCCCAGGCTCCAAGGCATACAATGCTGGATTGACCCCCGGGTCTCCTTCCATGGCTCCACTTGGGAACACATAGTCAGGAACACCTACTTCTCCGTTTGGTCCCCAAGTATATTGTCCATGGGTAAGCGCTCTTCCCGCATAAGTATTGGCAAGGAACAGATATCTTCCCAATTCTTCGGCATTTAAGGGGTCTGGACCTCTTTCGGCAGTTTGAGAGCCATAAAATGCATCAAAGGATATGGAGGGTTTACCGACTTTCCCCCGCTTGGTAGTAACGATAATAACTCCATTTGCAGCCCGTGACCCATAGATGGAAGCCGCAGAAGCGTCTTTCAAAATCTGAATGGATTCAATGTCATTTGGATTAAGGTTCCCCTGATTCTGGGTGGGTACCCCGTCAATGACATACAGCGGATCATTGTTGTTGATGGTTCCGAAACCCCTGATACGCACGGTTGCGCCGCCACCGGGTGTCGCATCGTTAACTACGGTAACCCCGGCAGCTCTTCCCTGCAATTGCTGCGCAAAGGTCGTAGCGGGAATGGCCAATAGTTGTTCCGTATCCACTGATGTCACCGCACCTGTAATTTCTCTCCGTGACTGGGAGCCGTAGCCGGTAATAATTACTTCGTCCAACCCGCTGACCGCTTGATTCAAACTGACATCGATTATACTGCGAGTCCCTACCGTTTCCTCAGAGTTTTCATAACCAAGGAAGGAGAATACCAATACGGATTCACTACTCGGCACATTGAGCCGATACATACCGTCTATGTCGGTAACCGTACCTGTGGAGGTACCCTTTATCAAGATTGCGGCACCCGGCAGCGGGTCACCAAAATCATCGGAGACTTCCCCCGTCACTTCCTGCTGCTGGGCAAGCAGGCAAGTACCCTGAAAGAGAAATATCAGGAGTAAGACATGAAACTTTTTGTAAATTCTAAACATAAGCTAGTTTGAGTTATTGTTTGATATTAATAAATTTTAAGGAATTCATAATTTTTAGATTTTTCACCATACCTACTTGAGTGAGAATATTCTGACTGATTTCATGCAATTAGAACTTTGACCATCGGATTGAATCATAAAGTTAGCCTTCATCTTTCAAAGATCCTCGAAAATTTTTGGAATTTTATAATATTTTATGAAAAAAATGAGGAATATGAGTTTGTTTGGGGTAAATGTATCAGTCATATCGATTTAGGTTTTATTATCGCCTGATAACTTTTAAAAATAAATAAATGTTTAAACCAAATATGCTCTTTGGTAGCTTCATACTAGTTATTATTTTCATAGTAAGAAATAAATATCCTTATTATCAATACAAATGGTCTAAAATTGATGATGAAATTCCTAGTATTTGAAATAAAAAAAGCCTTCCACCCGTGAAGGCAGAAGGCTCTTTTATGACCAGCAAAAATTAGCTGCTAATTATTGTTCATTTGCAGAACCAATGGCATGCACCTGGAATCCGATGTCTATCAATTTTCGCTTATCGAGTAAATTTCTTCCGTCAAACACGTGCGCGGGCTTGAGCATGTTGTCGTAGATCCGCTGCCAATCATAAGTTTTAAATTCGTCCCACTCGGTCATTACGGCAATGGCGTGTGCCCCTTTGGCCGCTTCATAGGGATCTTCAACGATTTCAACATATTTCCGGTTTTCATCGGAAGCACGGGTGTTCAGGTAATCCATATCCGCATAAACCTGCTCTTCCCTTACCTTTGGATCATACACGGATACATATGCCTGCTCAAACAACAACAAATCGGCGACATAGATCGCTGCTGATTCTCGGGTATCGTTGGTGTCTTTTTTGAAGGCCCAGCCCAAGAATGTGATTTTCTTGCCACTCACCGTATTGTATAAATTTCTGATAATCTTTTTGGCAAATCTGCGTTTTTGGTGATCATTCATGATGATTACTTGCTCCCAATAGTCCGCCACCTCGGTCAAGCCATAGCTTCTGGATATATACACCAGGTTGAGAATATCCTTTTGAAAGCAGGATCCGCCAAACCCGACGGACGCCTTTAGAAACTTGGGGCCTATCCGGCTGTCCGTGCCGATTGCGCGGGATACTTCGTTGATATCGGCTTCTGTGAATTCGCACAGTTCTGATAGGGCATTGATGGAAGATACACGCTGCGCCAGAAACGCATTGGCCGTAAGTTTGGATAACTCGGATGACCACACATTTGTCGTCAAGATCCGATCTTTGGGAACCCAATGGGCATATACGTCCACCAATGCTTGAATGGCTCTTTTGCCCTCCTCAGATTGGTCGCCCCCAATAAGCACCCTGTCCGGGGCGAAAAGGTCTTCAACGGCAGTTCCCTCGGCCAAAAATTCAGGATTGGAAAGTATCTGAAAGTTCACCCCGCTTCCGGTGTGGTCGAGAATGGATTTGATGGTACTGGCTGTACGTACAGGTAAAGTTGATTTTTCCACAACAATTTTATCTGTCGTGGCTACCCGAGCTATTTGACGAGCGCACAACTCGATCCATTTCAAATCCGCCGCCTGACCTTTGCCTTCGCCGTAGGTCTTGGTAGGCGTATTTACAGAAATAAAAACCATATCCGACTCATCAATGGCTTTATCCACATTCGTGGAGAAAAAAAGGTTTCTACCCCTGGCCTCAGCAACCACCTCACCGAGACCTGGCTCGTAAACCGGAATATTTTCCACGTTTTCATCGTTCCACGCAGCGATTCTCGCTTCGTTTATGTCGACAACAGTGACTTTAATTTCCGGACATTTTTTCGCAATCACAGCCATTGTAGGTCCACCCACATAGCCCGCTCCAATACAACAAATAGACTTGATTTTCATTCGAGATTACTTTTTAACTATTAAAATTGGATAAATTTAATTATCAGTGTTAATTTTTGGGTAAGGGGCATTTGGAAAAACTGCAAAAGAATCAATAAAACGCCCGGTATTAAAATCAGAATTATTACAAAAATAGGGTTTTCAATCGATTATCAAAAGAATAAAAAGAATTTAGCACTTTAAATCGCAGGAAGTAAGGGGGAGGAAAAATTAAATCGGGACAGAATCGCTTATAATTTCGCCGAATGGAGTCTAAATACTAAATAGTCTTGCATGCGGACGTTACAAAATTTTTTAACAAAATTTAGAAATTCATGCTTACCGCCCAAGAATTTTATTGGCAAATTTTATTGAAAAAAAGAAGATTGTGCGATTAAAACGATTCGCAACTAAAGCCATTTAAAAAATAAAATCGTTATAATTGCAAACAATTGGGGGATTGGAGACATCTGACTTGCAAAAATTAATGGAATCTGATTATATTTGGGTTCTTAGCGGTAAACTCAAAAAATGACCAACCATATCAAATTTTGAAATTCCACCTTACCACCAAACGATCTAATAGTTAAGTAACTATGCAAAGAACTTTTACAACCACTCTAGAGAAAAATGATTATTTAGAGGAATTGGAACAGACATTTTTTCTCGATGAGCTTCCACTAGCCTATAACAGCACAACCCACCTCACGGCGAAGAGGGCTATGGATATTGTTATTTCCCTGTTCGTGTTGACAACACTTTTTTCGTGGTTATATCCCGTGTTGTATGTTTTGATAAGAATCGAGTCCAAAGGTCCTGTATTTTTCAAGCAACTGCGACACGGTAAGGATAATGTCCCATTCTACTGCTATAAGTTCCGAACCATGGTGATAAACGATGAGGCAGATATCAGACAGGCCACAAAAAATGACTCTAGGGTTACAAAAATAGGAAGAATTCTAAGAAGAACAAGTTTAGATGAAATCCCGCAGATTTTGAACGTTATTCGGGGAGAAATGTCCATCGTAGGTCCAAGACCCCATCCGCTTGTTCTAAACGAACGTTTTTCAAAAGAAATCAACAACCTGATGTATCGGCACATCGTCAAGCCCGGAATAACGGGTTTGGCCCAGGCGAAGGGATTCAGAGGCGAAACAAGTACTTTTATTCAAATGAATTCTCGATTCAAATTAGATCTTTTTTATGTAAAAAATTGGTCTTTTTGGTTAGATGCGAAAATAATATTTTGGACTTTATGGTCACTTTTCATAAACACAAAAAATGTTTATTAAAAATTATAAATAAATTTAAAACAAAACAATAATTTTTAAAACTTGTTATACT